>CAMCPF010000425.1 GCA_945876515.1 Candidatus Kuenenia stuttgartensis | reverse complement strand
ACGTCCGCTTGAAAACGTCCTGGCCCGAAACGCGGACGCTGTCGACGAGCCCGATCACGACGGCGTCGATCGGCAAGGTCTTGGTCTCGGGGGTGAGCCGGGCGCTCGAGCCCTGGGTGACGAGCACGAACTGCCCCTCCCCCGCTCCGAGCGTGTCCACAGCGATGAAGGTGCGGCCGGTCGAGACGAGGCTCGAGCGGGTCTTCTCGTCGAGCCGGTAAGGCTCGACCACGAGCAGCTTGTGTCCCGTCATCGTGGCCGTCTTTTGCGTGGCCACCACGGACCCCGTCACCTGGGCGATGAACATCAGCCACCGGTCCTTTCTGTGCGGTCTTGATTGGTTCGTTCCTGGGCGAGCAGGTCGCGGGCCTGCCGGGCCACGACGAGTTCCTCGTTGGTCGGGATGATCCACACGGCCGTCCGCGAGCCCGCCGCCGTGATCGCCCGCTCGCCCTTGGCTGGGGCCGCGTTGGCCCTGTCGTCGAGCGCGATCCCCAGGTCGCCCAGGCCGGCGAGCACGGCCGCCCGGGTGGCAGGCGAGTTTTCACCGATCCCGCCGGCGAACCCGATCGCGTCGAGTCCACCGAGCTCCACGATCCCCGCCCCGAGCCAGTGGCGGATCGCCGCCACATAGACCTCGATCGCGGTCTGCGCCCGCCCGCTGCCGGCGGCCGCCGCTTCCTCGAGATCCCGCATGTCCCCCGAGGTGCCCGACATGCCCGCCAGCCCGGCCTTCGTGGAAAGCTCAACGAGCAGCTCCTCGAACGAGCGGCCCGTCGCCTTCGCCACGTGGAGCACCGCGTAGGGGTCGAGGTCGCCGGCCCGGTTGTTCTGGGGCAGGCCCGACTGCGGGCTCATCCCCATCGACGTGCCCACGCTCCGCCCGTCGCGGATCCAACAGACGCTGCTCGATCCACCCAGGTGGCAGGAGATCGCCCGCAGCGGCCGGCCGGGTCGCGCCGGCACGAGCGACAAGAGCCGCTCGGCCACGAACCGATGGCTCGCCCCGTGGAACCCCCAGCGCCGCACGAGATGGCGTTCCGCCCACTCCGTCGGTACGGCATAGAGGCCGTTCCGCTCGGGAATCGTGGCGTGAAACCCCGTCTCGAACGCGGCCACCAAGGGCACGCTCGGCAGCCGCTCTGCCACCTGCCGCATCGCCCGCACGTACGGCGGGTTATGGGCGGGCGCCACCTCGGCCATCTCCTCCATCGCGCCGAGCACCTCGGGGGTGACCCGCGTGACGCCCCCCGCCCGGCCGCCGTGCACCGCCTTAAAGCCCACCGCCGCCACCTCGGCCACGCTCCCCAGCGGCCCACCGTCGCCGGTGAGCTGCTGAAGCGCAGCCTCGAGGGCCACGGCGTGGTCGGGCACCGGCACGACCGTCTCGAGCGAACTCGAGCCCGCCGAGGCGTAGACCCGGCTTTCGGCCGCGCCGATCCGTTCGACGCCACCCCGCGCGAGTTCCACGCCCCCCTCCCGGCCCGCCGCTTCCGGCAGGTCGAAGAGGCGGTACTTGAAGCTCGTGGAGCCCAGATTGGCGACGAGGATCTTCATGGGAAGCTCACCGGTTCACGCAGCGGGGACGGCCGCCCCCGTTTGGCACTAGGCAAAAAACGAGGTCACGAGGCTGTCGGCCGGACGCGGGATGACGTGGCTGGCGACGAGTTCGCCCACCTGCTGGGCCGCGGTAGCACCGGCCTCGACGGCCGCCCGCACACTGCCCACGTCGCCCTGCACCACCGTCGCCACGAAGGCGTTGCCGATGCTGATCCGCTTCAAAATCTTCACGTTGGCCGCCTTCGCCATCGCGTCGGTGGCCTCGACGAGACCCACGAGTCCCTTGGTCTCCAGAATTCCGATCGCCGTGTTCATGAGTGTTCCTGTAGCTCGAGTGAATGAAACTGGTTTGAAAACGCTGCCGATTGAAACCGAAACAGTGACGCCCTCACACGCTGGTGGTCAGCCCGCCGGCGGCAGGACGACCCCGAGATCCTCGTGCGGCCGGGCGATGACCTGCACGCTCACCACATCGCCGATCCGGCCGGCCGCAGCCGCCCCGGCGTCGGTCGCCGCCTTGACCGCGGCCACGTCACCCGAGACGAACGCCGTCACGAGCCCGCTGCCGATCTTGTCCCAGCCCATGAAGGTGACGTTCGCCGCCTTCATCATCGCGTCCACCGCCTCGACGAGCGTGGTGAAACCCTTCACCTCGATCATGCCGAGGGCTTCGACGTTCTTCGCCATCTGTCGCTCCCTTTGTGCTTCTGCCTGTCCATCGATCCTGGCGGGGCCGCGCCCCGCCGACCGCGCCGGCACACGCCGGCTCGACGGTCTTGTCTCGTTCGTACGTCGGCCCCGCGCCGCCCGCTTTGCCATCAGGTCTGCCTCACCAGTTCCACGCTCTCGGCGTGATCGAGGTCCGCGGCGTTGCCCTCGTCGGTGTCGATGTGCACCTCGAGCTTGGCGGCGGCGTCGGCCCGCACCAGCAAATCGCGAAACACCGTGCCACAGGAGCCCTTGATCACGAGGCTCATGCGGTCGCCGTCCCTGACGCCGAAGTGCTCGGCGTCGGCATGGCTCATGTGGACGTGCCGCTCGGCCCGGATCACGCCCTCGCCGAGTTCGACGGCGCCGGCCGGGCCCACCAGCACGCAGCCGGGCGTGCCACTGATCTTGCCGCTGGCCCGCACGGGCAGATCGATGCCCAGCGAGATCCCGTCGGTGAAGGCAAGCTCGACCTGCGAGGCCTTGCGGGTCGGCCCCAAGACCCGCACCGTGGGCAGCATCTTCCGTTTCGGCCCCACCACCATCACCGTCTCCTCGGCGGCATAGAAGCCGTCCTGATAGAGGTTCTTCATGGGGGTGAGCGTGTGGCCTGGGCCGAACAGCTTTTCGACATGCTCGTCGGTGAGGTGGCAGTGGCGGGCCGAGATGCTCACCACGAGCTTCGGCTCGGCCTGCGGGGCGGTGGCCGCCTGCGACGGGGGCGTGCCCCGGGAGGCGAGGATGATCTCGCGGACG
>CAMCPF010000424.1 GCA_945876515.1 Candidatus Kuenenia stuttgartensis | reverse complement strand
TTGAGCGCCTTGGTGAAGAACACCGCCTGCTGGAGCACCTCGGCGAGCCGGCCGATCGTGGCGTCGATCTGGGCCACCATGCCCTCGCCCCGTTCGCCAAGCGGCTTGGTGAGCCCCTCCAGGTTGCGGAGATTGCGGTCGGCCGTGTCGATCGTCGTGCCCATGCCCTGCCCGGTGGTCCGCAGGTCACCGAGCACCTGCGGCAGGCCGTCGAGCGTCTGTTTGATGTTGGCCCGGGCCTGGGGATCCCCCATCACGTCGTTGATGTTGGCCATGGCAACGCTGAAATCGTCGAGCGCCTTCTCCGTCTTGCGGACCAGCTTGCCGAAGGTGTCGTCGTCGCCCATCAGCATCCGGTCGAGGTCGCCGGAGAGCTTCGTCACCGCGGCGCTCGCCTCGGTGATCGCCTCGAGCGCCCCGCCGAGCTTGGGTTCGAGCGTGGCGAAAGCCTCGAACGGATCGCGGGATACGGCGCCGGTAAGCAACTCGTCGGCCGCCACCTTCTGCCGCGGCAGCCGAATCACCCCGGGCACCAGCTGGATCTCGGCGTCGCCCAGGAGCGTGGTTGCGATCCGGGGCTGCTCGTCGCGGTAGACCGGCACATAGGAGTCGATGTCGGCGACCACGCTCACGCCCCCCCGCTCGTCGAGCGTCACGCTCGAGACCCGGCCGACCAGGATCCCGTTCTTGCGGACCGGCGTGCCGTCGGCGATCCCGCGGGCGTCGGTGAAGCTCATCTTGAGCGGGTAGGTGGACTGCACGAGCGACGGCAGATCGCCGAACAGGACGATCAGGATGCCGGCGATGATCGCGGTGGCGAGCACCACGACGCCGACGCGAAACTGCATCACGCGGTCGCTCATGCGGTCTCCTCCTCGCCGGCCGCACCCCGGGCCTCGGCCAGGGCCTGCTCCTCGCGGAGCTCCATCAGCCGCCCTCCCGCCCGCCCCTCGACGAACTGGCGGATCCGCGGGTCGGTCGAGCGGTCGAGTTCGGCCGGCGTGCCATCGAACACGACCTGGGGATCGCCCGGCCGCAGTCGAAACAGCGGGTAGAGCATGATCACGCGGTCGGCCACCTTGCGGGCGGTGTGCATGTCGTGGGTGACGACCACGCTCGTCACGTTCGGCCGCTGCCGGACCCGGAGGATCAACTCGTTGATCACGTCGCTCATGATCGGGTCGAGGCCCGTGGTCGGCTCGTCGTAGAGCACGAGGTTGGGGTCGAGGGCCAGGGCTCGGGCCAACCCCGCCCGCTTCCGCATCCCACCGGAGATCTCGACTGGCTTCTTGGCGAGCACGGTTCGGGGCAGGCCCACCTCGTCCACCAGCGACTCGGTGATCCGCCGGATCTCGGCCGCCGGAATCCGGGTGTGCTCGCGGAGCGGGAAGGCGATGTTCTCGGCGATCGTGAGGCTGTCGAACAGGGCCGCGCCCTGGAAGACGAAGCCGTAGCGGGTCCGGAGGTGCGCCAACTGCCGGTCGCTCATCCGCGGCAGCGACCGCCCCTCGAACCGGACATCACCGGCCGACGGCCTGACCAGCCCGATCATCGACTTGAGCAGCACCGTCTTGCCGCAGCCGCTCTCCCCGAGCACCACCAGCGTGTCGCCGGCGGTGAGTTCGAGCGAGATGTCGCGGAGCACCTCGTGACGGCCGAACCGCACACCGAGCGAGTCAACCTGGAGCAACGGCGACGCGGCTCCCTCGACGGCGGCGGCGGATTCGATCGCGGTGGCGGTCATCAGAGCAGCCGGCGGGGCCCATCGGGCCGGAAGAAGTCGTGGACGTTGTTGAGCCAGATGCCCAGGAACAGGTCGAGCACCAGAATCAGGACGAACGAGTGGACGAAGGCGTTGGTGGCGGCCCGGCCCACCCCCTCGGCCCCGTGCTCGCAGTGGAAGCCGTGGTGGCAGCTCACCAGCGCGATCGCCGCTCCGAAGAACAGGCTCTTGAACACCCCCATCAGGAAGTCGAACACGTCGACGTACTCCCGGGAGTTGGCCCAGTAGTGGTGGTGGTCGATGCCCAGAAGCACATGCGAATAGAAGTAGCCCCCCAGCACGCCCATGAAGTCGGCCATCACCGTCAGCGACGGGATCAGGATCAGACAGCCGAGAAATCGGGGCACGACCAGGTAGTAGATCGGGTTGGCCCCCATGCTTTCGAGCGCATCGATCTGCTCGGTCACCCGCATCGTGCCCAGCTCCGCCGCCATGGCGCTGCCCACCCGGCCGGCGAGCATCGTGGCGGCAAGCACCGGCCCCAGCTCGCGCACGAGCGAGAGGTTGATCACCGACCCGAGCCGCGTCTCCAAGCCCAGGGCCTTGAACTGGGCGTAGCTCTGCACGGCCAGCACCATCCCGATGAACAGCCCCGTGAGCGCCACCACCGGCAGTGACATCACCCCGATGCGATAGAAGTTGGGCACGAGCACGTCCCGCCGCTGGGGACGGGCGAAGATCCAGCCGACCGTCCGGAGCGAGAACAGCGTTACGTCACCGATCCCGGCGACGGTGCCGATGGCCCACTCGCCCAGGTTGGCCACCTGGCCGGCGAGCCAGCCGGTGAGACCGACGGGGGCGGGCGAGGCTGGGGCAGCGGTGGCCATGGGTCAGGTCGGGCGCAGGGAGGTCGGGGCCGGGCGGAACGCCTGCCGGTCGTATCGGCCATGACGGTCACGGGGCGTGAGCCGGAAATGCGGGGCTCAAGCCGACCAGTCAGGCCAGGCAGGCTGGGCAAGGGCTGCAGAGGCTCCCGGCCGCCGACGCGTCAGCCCGAGGCCCCGTCAGCCGGTGCGACGGCCACCGGTTCGGTGGTCGCGACCCCCGTGAACGAAAGCCGCTTCTTGCCGGCCACCTCGGTGCAGTCCACGCGGATCGTGTCCTTGCCCTCGAACTCGCCCTTGAGCAGCTCCTCGCTGACGGGATCCTCGATGTAGTTCTCCAGCGCCCGCCGCAGCGGTCGGGCGCCGAAGTCGGTGTCGGATCCCTTCTTGATCAGGAACTGCTTGGCCTCGTCGGTCA
>CAMCPF010000423.1 GCA_945876515.1 Candidatus Kuenenia stuttgartensis | reverse complement strand
AAGGCGGCGGCCGAGGCGGCCGGGAAGCGGCTCGAAGACGCGGCCGTGGCGGTGCTCGCGGTGGCGCCCGACGACGCCGGGGCCCGCGAGATCGCCTCCGGCGTGATGGCCGGCTCGCTCCAGGCCGACGACCCAGGCAAGACGCTCGCGGTGGCCGCAGCGCTCGACAAGGCCGGGGCCGTCGATGGCAACACGGCGCTCCTGGCGGCGATGGCCGCTGCGCTCATGTCGCGGCTCGACGAGGCCGACGCCTGGATCGAGAAGGCGGCTGCCAAGGCCAAGCCCGAGCAGGTCGCCGAGGTCAAGGCGACCGTGGGCCGCGACCGGGCGAAGGTGGCGGCCGAGCTGGCCAAGCGAAAGGCCGAGGCTGAGGCCGACGACCTGCCGCGGGTGAAGCTCGCGACCTCGGCCGGCGACCTGACCGTGGAACTCTTTGAAAACGAGGCCCCCAATACGGTGGCCAACTTTCTGACGCTCGTGGAGAAAGGCTTCTACGACGGCACGCCCTTCCACCGCGTCATCAACGGCTTCATGGCCCAGGGGGGCGATCCGACCGGCACGGGCGCGGGCGGCCCGGGCCACGCGATCGCCTGCGAGTGCGGCCGGCCCGACGCGCGGCTGCACTTTCGGGGCACGCTCTCGATGGCCCATGCCGGCAAGGACACCGGTGGGTCGCAGTTTTTCCTGACCTTCCGGCCCACCGACCACCTCGACGGGAAGCACACGGTTTTTGGCCGGGTGATCGAGGGCGACGAGGTGCTCGCGCGGCTGACTCGCACCCAGGATGGCCAGGGCAGGCCTGTCCCGGGCGTCGAGCCGGATAAAATCGTGAAGGCGGAGGTCGTGCGGAAGCGAGACCATCCCTACGAGCCCGTCACACTCCCCGACCCGAAGGAGCGATAGCCCCCTTCGCCCCTTGGTCTTCAGTCCCTCGCCCGGAGAACGTGTCATGCGCGTCACCATCGCCCTCGCGGGTCTGCTCGCGGCCGTCGTCGCCCTCGCGAGGCCGGCCGAAACTGCCGACCCGCCCGCCCCATCTGCCCCGTCCGCCAAGAAGGATGCTCCGATGCCCGCCGACGCCGATGCTCCCGAGCCCGCGGTCAACAACCCTGCCGTGCTCGGCCGCGTACCCGACGACCAGCTGCCCAAGACCGAGGCCGAGTGGCGGAAGCGGCTCACGGACCAACAGTTTCGCGTCACCCGCCAGAAGGCCACCGACCGCGCCTTCACCGGCGAATACACCGACACCGAGACCCCCGGCACCTACCGCTGCATCTGCTGCGGCGAGCCGCTCTTCAAGTCGGGCGAGAAGTTTCACAGCGGCTGCGGCTGGCCGAGCTTCACCGCGCCGATCGACGGCGTGAAGGGCAAGACGATCGCCGAGCACGACGACCGCACCCACTTCATGATCCGCACCGAGGTCACCTGCCGCCGCTGCGGCTCCCACCTGGGCCACGTCTTCAACGACGGCCCGCCCCCGACCGGCCTGCGGTATTGCATCAACTCCTCGTCGATCGTCCTCGACGCCGAGAAGCCGACTGTTACCAAGCCTGCGAGGCCGGAGTAGGTTGGCTTGGAGATTTCGTCGATTGGCTCACGGTGAGGGGTTGCCCCTGCCAATCGAGACGGCAGGGGCAACCCCGACACGATCACAGGCGTCCCGGGGTACACTTGCGGTTCCCGACCCGGACCGCGCGCGACCGCCCACCCATGAATCCGCTCCTCGACGACGCCGGCCCCGTTGCCGGACACCCGCCGGGGAAGCAGGATCCGTTTCCGGGCTATCGGCCGCCGGCGACCGCCTACGACGAGCTCTCCGGCGCCGACGGGCGGCCGCGGGCCCACTGGCAAAGGCTCGTGGACCTGCTCGGCTCCTGGCAGCCGGCTGAGCTTGCCGACCGCTGGGAGCAGGCCCGCCGCCTGATCCGGGACAACGGCGTCACCTACAACGTGCCCGACGCCGCGGCCAGCGAGCAGCGGCCCTGGGTGCTCGACCCGATCCCGCTGGTGATCGCCCCGGCCGACTGGGCCCGGCTCGAGGTGGGCCTCAACCAGCGGGCCCGGGTGCTCGATGCGCTCCTGGCCGACCTCTACGGCCCACAGCACGTGCTCCGCGATGGGATCGTACCACCGCAGCTGGTGTTCGCCAACCCGGCCTACCTCCGCTGCTGCCACGGGATCACACCGCCCGGCGACCGCTGGCTGCACCTCCACGCCGCGGTGGTCGCTCGTAACCGTGACGGCAAGTGGATGGCGCTCGGCGACCGCACCGGCGTGCCGCAGGGGCTCGGCTACGCGCTCGAGAACCGGCTGGCCGTGTCGCGGCTCTTCCCCGACGTGTTTCAGGAGTGTCACGTGGAGCGGCTGGCGCCGTTCTTCATCGCGCTGCGGGCGCTGCTCCGGGGCCTGCTGCCCGGCCGCGACACGCCGCGGGTGGCCCTGCAGAGCCCCGGCCCCGCGAGCGCCACCTACTTCGAAGACGCCTATCTGGCCCGCTACCTCGGCTTCCCGCTTGTCGAAGGGGGCGACCTGGCCGTGCGCGGCGAGCGGCTCCACCTCAAGACGCTCGGCGGGCTCGTGCCGCTCGACGTGCTCTTCCGCCGCGTGCCCGACCGGCTCTGCGATCCGCTCGAACTCGACGGCGCGGCGCTCGAAGGCACGCCGGGGCTCGTGCAGGCGATCCGCCAGGGGCGGGCGGCGGTGGCCAACGCGATCGGCAGCGGGCTGGTGGAGTCGCCGGGCTTCGCGGAGTTTCTGCCGGCGGTCTCGCGGCGGCTCCTGGGCGAGGACCTGCTGCTCGCCTCGCCGCCGTCCCGCTGGTGCGGCATCCCGGCCAACCTCGACCGCGTGCTCCACACGCTCGACGAGAGCGTGCTCGAGCCAGTGGTGCCCCGGCGGGGCATGAAGCGGTTCGTGCCGGCCCTGCTCGATGCGCGGGCCCGGGCCCGGCTGGTGGACGAGATTCGCTCCCGGCCGGGCGACTGGGTGGGCCGCGAGCGGGTGGAGCGGTCGGTCGCCCCCTGCTGGCACGA
>CAMCPF010000422.1 GCA_945876515.1 Candidatus Kuenenia stuttgartensis | reverse complement strand
GCCCGTCCCCTGGGAGCGGGTCGTCTCCGTGGGAAGGCTGCGGTGGATCCAGTCGTCGGCTGCCGGGCTCGACCACTGCCTCGTGCCCGCGGTCGTCGAGTCGTCGATCATCGTGACGAGCGCCTCGGGGGTGCTCGCCGACCAGGTGTCGGAGCACGCGGTCGGCCTGGCGATCGCCTGCACCCGGCGGCTGCCACTGTTTCTCGCCCAGCAGGCCGCCCGCGAGTTCGTCCGCCGGCCCACCCGCGACCTGACCGGAGCGACCGTGGGGATCGTGGGCTTGGGCGGTGTGGGCCGCAGGCTGGCGGAGGTGCTCGCGCCCTTTCGCGTGCGGATCCTGGCGACGGATTGGTTCCCGGTACGGAAGCCGGCGGGCGTGGAGTCGCTCGGGCCTCCCGACACGCTGCCCGACGTGCTCGCGGCGGCCGACGTCCTCTTTCTCTGCGCTCCGCTCACCGAGCACACCCGCGGCCTGATCGACGCCCCGGCCCTCGCCCGGATGAAGCCGGGCGCGATCCTGATCAATGTGGCTCGCGGGCGGCTCGTGGATGAGGCAGCGCTCGTGGCCGCCCTGGAGAGCGGCCGGCTCGACTCGGCCGCCCTCGACGTCACGCCGGAGGAACCGCCCGCCGCCGACAGCCCCTTGTGGCGGGCCCCACGGCTGATCATCACGCCCCACGTGGCCGGCCAAAGCGGCCGCCGAATCGATGCGATGACGGAGTTTTTCTGCGACAATCTTCGAAGGTATCTTCGGGAAGAGGCCCTGCGGAACCTCGTGGACAAGCGGCTCGGATTTCCAGAGCCGCCCCTCGACGAGTCCGGCGGGAACGGCGGCCGACCATGAGCACCACCATCCTGCGCGAGGAGCGGCCCACGATTCCGGCCGCCGGCGACGTGGGCACCCCGTGCCCCGAGGAGCTGCTCGCCCGCTACACCGAGATCCTCGGCTCCGGCCGGCTGAGCTGGACGGAATACCACACGCTCTCCCGCCGGCTCGGGGCGGGCGGGCAGGGGGTCGTCTATCTGACGACCCGCCGGGGAGCGGGCGAGTTCACGCTGCCGGTGGCCCTCAAGATCTTCTCGCCGGAGCGGTACGAGACGGAGAGCCTGTATCTCGAGGCGATGGACCGGATCGCGTCGGTGGCCGCCCGCGTGGCCCAGATCCAGCACGACAACCTGCTGGACGTGCAAAACTTCGTCGAGCAGCGGCGGATCCGGATCATGGAGATGGAGTGGATCGACGGCTACGACCTGTCGCGGCTCCTGGCCCCGGAACTGCTGGAGCAGACGCAGGCGAGCGTGGACGAGGGCCGCTGGCAGCATCTCAATAACGTCTGCGTGACCGCCGGCCCGCGGCATTCGCGGCTCAAGCCCGGCGTGGCGATCGCGATCGTGCGGGAGTGCTTGGCGGCGCTTGCGGCGCTCCACCGCGAGGGGATCGTGCACGGCGACATCAAGACGGCCAACATCATGGTCAAGCGGACGGGCAACGCGAAGATCATCGACATCGGCTCGGCCCATGCCGTCGACGACCTGCCTCCCACCCGCACCTGCACGCCGGCCTACGCCGCACCCGAGGTGCTCGAGGGCCGCGACAACACGCCCCGCAGCGACCTGGCGAGCCTCGGCTACGTGCTCGTCGAGATGCTCTCGGGCCGGCCGCCGTTCGAGGGCCTGCAGTCGTTTCGGGACCTGCTGGAGGCGAAGCGGTCGCTCGTCCACCGGCTGCCGCAGGTGCTGCCCGCGGAGGTCACCTGCAACGAGCTGTTGATGGACTTCTGCCGCGGCCTGATCGCCCCCGACCCCGCCAAGCGGTTCCCCAGCGCTGAGGACGCCGATCACAAGAAGGGGGGCGCCGCGAGCTTCCACCGGCAGCTGATCGTGGGCGGCCTGGCCAGCGAGTACGAGAACGAGCTCCGCGCCTGGCTGGATGAGCTGGCTTAACGCCCGCCGGGCCATCCCTGGCCCCGGCGGGCTTGGCGGCCCTCCGGCCGCCGGCCGCACCTCCGGGCGGCCGTGTTCGTACGCGATTGGGCTCGCGACATCCGAACGGACGAATCGGCCTTCAATGACGCGGCATCACTTCAGACGGCGGTAGATGCTGCGGACGAGCGCGGTGGTCGCGCGGGGGGCGAGCCGCTTGAGTCGCCACAGCCAACGGGCCTGGTGGCCCACCACCACGTACCGCCGGTTGCGGTCGAGCGCGGTCACGACGTGGTCCGCCACGCGGTCGCTCGACCAGAGGGAGGCGGCCATGCGGCGCTCGGCCTCACGGCGCTCGACCCCGCTCGAGAAGTGCCACGACTCCAGCAGCCCCGAGCGGAAGAAGCCGGGGCAGACCACCGTCACGCCGGGCCGCCGCCGGTCGCACTCGGCCGCGATCGCCTCCGAGATCGCGATCACGCCCGCCTTGCTCGCCGCGTAGGCGGCCATCGAAGGCGGCGCGAGGATGCCGGCGATCGAGGCCACGTTCACGAGGTGCGAGCGACGGGCCGACCGCAGCCAGGGGAGGAAGGTCTCGCAGCCGAGCGCCGTGCCGAGCAGGTTGGTGTCGAGCACTCGCCGCCACTGGGCGTCGGGGAGCGTGCCCACCTCGCCCGTCGCGCCGACGCCGGCCGCATTGACCAGGAGCCCGAGGCCCGGCCACTCGCCGCGGAGCCGGTCGTGGATCGCGCTCCAGGCGTCGGCGTCACGCACGTCGGCTGTGATTGGCGACACGCCCGCCGTCGGAGGCAGCGTCGCCAGTGGTCCGTCGAGGTCCACCGCCGCCACCCGCCAGCCGGCAGCTGCGAGCCGCTCGAGCATCGCGCGGCCCAGGCCGCTGGCCGCGCCGGTCACCACGGCCGTCGCCGGTCGGTCGGGGTGCGGGGAGGGCCGGCGGCTGGGCACGAGGACGAATGCGGACGGCGCGGGGCCGGGCGGAGATCGGCCGGGGCATGCCCGGGCTGCGGTGAGAAGCGAGGGTGACGGGACTCGAACCCGCGGCCTCCAACGTGACAGGCTGGCGCTCTAACCAACTGAGCTACACCCCCGT
>CAMCPF010000421.1 GCA_945876515.1 Candidatus Kuenenia stuttgartensis | reverse complement strand
GTCGGCCGCGATCGTCGCGAGCCGGTCGGCTGCAGCAGCGAGGGCCGCCTGATCGGCGCCGGGCGCAGCCGCCGCCAGCAGCGTCACGTCGGCCGCCGTGGCGGTGGGCTCGGCGGCGACGCCCCGCTGGGCGATCAGCCCACTGCAGCCCAGCATCAGGGCCACGACCGACAGCAGACGGTTCATGGAGCAGGCTCCTTGATGGATGCGCAGGTTGATGGATGCGGAGCGGGCGGGCGACCATGCACCGAAGCCAATCCACTCGCTGCGACCGAAGCAGTCTACAACAGCCGGTCATGCACCCCGCCGCCCTTCCCGAAGCCGCGCTCCTCCGCGACTGCGACGAGACCCGCACCCGCCGTGGCGGCCCCGGCGGGCAACATCGCAACAAGGTGGAGACAGCCGTGGTCTTGGTGCATCGGCCCACGGGGCTCACCGCCGAGGCCGGCGAACGCCGCAGCCAAGCCCAGAACCGGCGGGTCGCGGTCAGGCGGCTCCGGCTCGCGCTCGCCCTCGGTCATCGCCTGCCCCCCGATCCCGCCGGACCGTCGCCGCTCTGGCAGGAGCGCAGCCGGGGCGGACGGATCGCGGTGGCCCTCGACCATAACGACTATCCGGCCCTGCTCGCCGAGGCCTTCGACCAGTTCGCTGCATGCGACTGGCAGCTGCCCCCGGCGGCGGCCGCACTCGGCGTCTCGTCCTCGCAACTCGCGCGGCTCTGTCGTCGCGAGCCCGCCGCCTGGACGGCGCTCGGTCGCGAGCGGGCCGCCGCCGGCCTCCCGCCGCTCGCGTGAGCAGGCCGCGAGGCCCGCCGTGCAAAACGTGTCATAGCCGGCTCGAGGCAGACCGCGCTCCCTAAACTTGTCGTCCCCTCGGAGCCACCCATGGAATCAGTTCGTACCCAGACCGGCCGGATCCGCCACCTCGACGCCGGCCGCGCCGCCGAACTTGTAACGCTCTTCGCCCGGCCGGTCCTCGGCTCCGACCCGGCGCTGGGCTACGACCGCGAGGATCCGGTTTCCAAGACCTCGTGCGGCTGGCTGACACTCCATCCGGCCGCCGGCCACGACGCACAAGCCGATGCGGTGGGCCACTACGCCACGCATCTCTATCTCCACGAACTGCTCCGGCTGCCGCTCTCGGTCGCCCGGCAACTCACCCGGCACCGCGGCCATCTCTACCTCGACAAACTTGTGCGGATCACCGACGCCGCCGCCGCCGAACTCGGCCACCACGTGGGCGGCGGGCTGTCGCTCAACAACCTCCGACGGCTCTCGGTCACTCAGGCCCAGGAGCTCGGCCGGCACGAGCATGAGCTCTCGCTCGACCGGATCCGCACGCTCGGGCTGGGCCAGGCCCGTGGGCTGGCGCGGCACGCCAACCAGCTCCATCTGGGAGGTCTGAAGAAAATCGAACCCCGCCCGGCGGCCGCCCTGGCCCGTCACCGCGGCGACCTGTTCCTCGGTGGCTTGCGTCACCTGCCGGGGCGAGTGGCCGCGCACCTCGCCAGCCATCGGGGCAAGCTTCACGTCCACGACCTCGAGCGGATCGGCACAGCCGCCGCCCGCAGCCTGGCGACGCGCCAGGGCTATCTCTGCCTGCGTGACGTGCATACGCTCACGCCCGCGCAGGCGAGGCTCCTCGCCCGGCACGTGGGCGTGTTGCTGCTGAGCAACCTGGTCATCGACGAGCGGATCGCCGCCTGCCTCGGCACCCACGAAGGCTCGCTCCTCGTTCCGCTCGACGACGCCTGCAGCCACCACACGCTCGCGGCGATCCTGCGGCACCGTGGCCCCGTGCATCTCGACCATCTCAAGACGATCGATGTCGCCCGGGCCCGCCTGCTCGCCGGCCAATGCCGCGCGAACGGCGTCGGCGGCCTCGACGGGCTGTTTCTCCCGCACGTGAAGCGGCTGGCCGCCCCCGTGGCCGCGATCCTCGCCACCCACCGGGGCGGCGGGCTCTCGCTCGGCGGGGTCGAACTACTCACCGAAGCCGTCGCCGGCGAACTCGTCCGTCACCCGCTGCTCGAGCTCGACGGCCTGAAGAGCGTCACCGACCGCGTGGCCGCGATCCTCGCCACCCACCAGGGCGGCGTGCTCTCGCTCCGGGGCCTCGAGTCGGTGAGCGGCCGCGGGCTCGCGCTCCTCTGGGACAACCCCGACGTGATCCTGCCGCCGCGGCTCGCTTGCACTGTAAGTCGGTAGACTGCCGGACGACCAGGCTGATTCGCCCTGCCTGCGACGCCCTTTCGATCCACCAGGAGCGCCACGATGCCGACCACCGCCACCGACTCATGCCTCGAGCACAACGCCCGCTACGCCCGCGGTGAGGGACTGCACGTGGCCACCCACCCCGGCTCGCAGCCGATCCGCCCGGCGCGACGGCTGGCCGTGGTGGCCTGCATGGACGCCCGGATGGACGTCGAGGACCTGCTCGGCATCCAGACTGGCGACGCCCACGTGATCCGCAACGCCGGCGGCGTGGTCACCGACGACGTGATCCGCTGCCTGATCATCTCGCACCACCTGCTCGACACCAACGAGATCGTGCTCATCCATCACACCAAGTGCGGGATGCTCGCCTTCACCGACGATCTGCTCAAGGCGGGCCTCGAAGGCGACCCCGCCGCGACCGACCTGCTCGGCAAGGCCACCGGCCGCTCGTTCACCCCCTGCAGGACCTCGTCGGCCAGCCCGGCGGCCTTCCACGCCTTCCGCGGCGCCCCCGAGCCGCTCGACAGCCCGCGCAACGAGGCCAACATCGAGCGGCTCTCGGCGGACGTCCGCCGCGGCATGGCGGCGATCCTCTCGCATCCCTGGATCCCGACGACCGGCCCCGACGCCGTGACCGTCCGCGGCTTCATCTACGACGTCGACACGGGAAGGCTCGAGGAAGTGAAGTAGGGCAGCGACGAGCACGGTTCACCAAAGCCCCTGAACACGGTTGACCGCTCGGGGTTGCCCATGCCCTCGAGCGAGCTGTGGAAGCGAGCGCAGGCAGGATGCCGAAGCGAGCGGACACGCAGTGAACGGAGG
>CAMCPF010000420.1 GCA_945876515.1 Candidatus Kuenenia stuttgartensis | reverse complement strand
GTTCGAGGCCGCCCACCGGGGCTCGCTCGTGCTCGACGAGATCGGCGAGATGAGCCCGGCAATCCAGGCCAAGTTTCTCCGGGTGCTGGAGGGCCATCCGTTCGAGCGGGTCGGCGGCTCGACCCGGGTGCAGGTGGACGTGCGGGTGGTCGCGGCCACCAACCGCAACCTCGAGGAGGCCGTGGCCGCGGGGGAGTTTCGCCGCGACCTCTACTTCCGGCTCAAGGTGGTGGAGATCCTCGTACCCCCGCTCCGCCGCCGCCCCGAGGACATCGAGGCCATCGCCACCCACTTCCTCGCCCGATTCGCCGCCGAGAGCGGCCGGCGGATCCAGGGCTTCACACCGGCCGCGCTCGAGGCCTTGCGGGCCTACCACTGGCCGGGCAACATCCGCGAGTTGCGAAACGTGGTCGAGCGGGCGGTGGTCCTGGCACAGGTGGAGTGGATCGATGCCGGCGACATGGTGCTCTCACATCTCGCGCCACCGGGCGACACGGGCAAGGCCGCCCCGGGCCGCCCCGCCGCCTTCGTGCCGATGACGATCGACGAGTTGGAACGGCGGCACGTGCTGGACACGCTCGAGGCCGTGGGGGGCAACAAGACCAAGGCCGCCGCCATCCTCGGGATCGAGCGGTCGACGCTCGATCGCAAGCTGGCCAAGTGGGCCCGGGCCTGAAAGCGACGTCTCAGAGCCCGAAGTAGTCCTTCCAGTAGCCGGCGCCCTCGGCACCCGGCTCGGGCGGCTTGGCGTCCGCCGCATCAGCGGCGGCCCGGGCCGCGGCCTTCAGGCCGGCCAGCCAGTCGGCGCTGGCCACGGGCTTGGCCCGCCGGCGGCGGGCGGCGGCGATCACGCGATTGTCCGACGACACGACCGTCAGGGTCGTGGGCGAGTCGTGATCCTCGATCAGGTCTTCGATCAGCGCGTCGGCCGAGGCGTGGTGCCGCGCGAACCGGACGTCGATGCCCGCGTGCTGATACCGGTCGGGCAGCCCGGGCGGCGCGTCGGCGGCGTCGAAGATCACCGTAACTCCGGCGGCGGCCGGGCCCGTCAACCTGGCGATCTCGTCGAGCAGCGCCCGCCGCGAGGCCTCGAAGCCACCGGCGCCCCGCACGCCGCCGAAGATGCCGGAGGCATGCAGCAGGTTGTAGCCGTCGACGAGGATCTTCATCGCCGGTCCCTCACCGCCGGAATCAGGCCACCGCCGGCTCCTGCAGCCGATACTTCACCCGCCCTGCCACGATCGTGGCGACGGCCCGCCCCTGGAGCGTCCAGCCGTGAAACGGGCTGTTGCTGCTCTTGGAGGCGAAGGCCCGGGGATCGACCCGCCACGAGAGCAGCGGGTCGATCAGGGTGATGTCGGCGACGGCCCCGGGTCGGAGCGTTCCCCGATTGATCCCGAGGATCTCGGCCGGCAGCGTGCTCATGGCCGCCACCAGCCGCGGCCAGCCGATCCGCCCGGGCTCCACCAGCCGCGTCACGGCCAGGCCCACGGCCGTCTCGAGCCCCAGGATCCCGAACGGGGCCCGGTCGAGCTCGAGCATCTTTTTTTCCAGCGCGTGCGGCGCGTGGTCGGTGGCGATGCAGGCGATCGTGCCGTCCACGAGCCCAGCGATGATCGCCTCCACGTCGGCCGCCGTCCGCAGAGGCGGGCTCATCTTGAAGTTGGAATCGAAGCCCCGCAGGCTCTCGTCGGTGAGCGTGAAGTGGTGCGGACAGGCCTCGGCCGTGACCCGGATGCCGCGGGCCTTGGCGGCCCGGATCAGGGCCACGCCCCCGGCCGTCGAGACATGCATCACGTGCAGCCGGCCGCCGGTCACCTCGGCCAGGGCGATGTCACGGCCGATCATCACCTCCTCGCCCGCAGCCGGCATCCCCTTGAGGCCCAGCACGAGCGACACCAGCCCCTCGTGCATCACGCCCCCGGCGGTCAGCTCCAGCACCTCCTCGTGCGCCAGGAAGGGCTTGTCGAACATCCGGCAGTATTCGAACACGCGGCGCATCAGCTCCGCGTCGTAGACCGGGGCGCCGTCGTCGCTGAAGGCCACGGCCCCGGCCTCGACGAGCTGGCCGATCTCGGCGAGCTCCTTGCCCTCGCGGCCCCGGCTGGCACAGGCGACCACGAACACGTTGCAGGTGTCGGCCCGGGCCGCCTTCTGATGGATGAACTCGACCGCCGCCTGGCTGTCGATCGGCGGCTCGGTGTTGGGGATGCAGGCCACGCTCGTGAACCCGCCGGCGAGCGCCGCGCGGGTGCCCGTCTCGATCGTCTCGTCCTCCTCGCGGCCCGGCTCACGGAGGTGGACGTGCATGTCCACGAGGCCGGGCGTGACCACGAGGCCGGTCGCATCGATCGTCTCGTCCACCCGGCCCACCGGCTGGGTGCCGGCGTGGCCCACGGCCACCACGTGGCCGTCGCGGACGAGCACGTCGTCGATCCGGTCGATGCCCTGCGAGGGATCGACCACGCGGCCGCCGCGAATCAGGAGCGTGGGCATCAGGACAGGCCTCCGCGGGGGGTCGTTCCACCGGCCGCTTCCCGCAGCCCGCAGGTCAGCCAGAGCACGCCCATCCTCACCGCCAGACCGTTGGTGACCTGATCGAGGATCAGCGACTGCGGGCAGTCGGCCACCTCGGCCGTCACCTCCACTCCCCGGTTGATCGGTCCGGGCGCCAGGATCAAGAGATCCTTCTTGGCCCGCTTGAGCCGCTCCTTGGTCATCGCGTAGAGGTGGGCGTATTCGCGGACCGAGGGAAAGGGCCGCGTGTTCTGCCGCTCGAACTGGATCCGGAGCAGGTTGAGCACGTCGCAGCGGGGGATGATCGCGTCGAGGTCGTGGGAGACCTCCACCCCCAGTTCCCGCCAGCGTTCCGAGACGAGCGTGGGCGGCCCACAGACGATCACCTTGGCCCCGAGTTTGATCAGGCCCCAGAGGTTCGAGCGGGCGGTGCGGCTGTGGGCGATGTCGCCGACCAGCCCCACCGTGATGCCGCTCACGTCGCCGAGCCGCTCGCGGATCGAAAAGATGTCGAGCAGGCCCTGGGTGGGATGCTCG
>CAMCPF010000419.1 GCA_945876515.1 Candidatus Kuenenia stuttgartensis | reverse complement strand
CCTGGGCCAGGCTCCAGGCCTGCTTCACCTGCCCGAGGATTTGCGGCTCACCGAGCACCATGCTGTCGAGGCCGGCCGCCACGCCGAACAGGTGCCGCACAACGGCGTCGTTTCGCTCCCGGGAGAACACCGGCACGAGTCGGGCGGGGTCCAGACCGCGACTCTCGGCCAGGAACGCCATCAGTTCCGCCGCCTCGGGAGCGGCGGCTTCCTGCTCGCCGGCCGCGTACAGCTCCACCCGGTTGCACGTCGAGAGCAGCACGGCCTCACGGCCGGGAAACCGATCACGAAACCGCGCGAGCGCCGCCGCCGCTTGGTCCGCCGAAAAGGCCAGCCGCTCCCGCAACTCGAGCGGGACGCTCCGGTGCGTGCCGCCGACGAGAGCGAGCGTGGTCGCCGCCTTGGTGACGGTGGTGCTCACGGGCCGTCCTCCCGCGGGAGGGTCACGACCGGGGGAGAGACCGCGACGCCGCCATGCCGCGACGGGATCGCCAGTCCCCAGGCGATCCAGCCGGCCATCGCGACCAGGCTCACGATCCCCAGCCAGGCCGTGACGCGGTCGCCGCGCGGCCGTCGCCGCAGCGCGAGGGCCACCCCGTCGGCGACCACGAGCCAGGCCACGATGATCGCCATTCGGAAGATCACCGAATCCGTCCAGGGCACCGACTCGGCCGCCCCGCGGCGAGCTTGAATCGCGTTCAAGACGATGCCGGAGACGAACGCCGCAGCAGCAGCCCAGGCGGCCACCGCCAACGCCCGGTGCATGAGCACCGCCAGCCGCTCGAGGCTCGGCATCCGGAAGCCGCGCAGCGGCGGCTCCTTGCGGGCCAGCCGCCCGGCCTGGATCAGCCACATCAGCCCCGTTACGGCGGCGAGCACCACCGCCGCGGTCCAGACCAGGTGCAGCGCCGCGTGAAACCAGCCCCAGAGCCGCGAGGTCGAGTCTCGGAGCAGCGGCGAAGGCACGTCGGGGGCGAAGGCCGCCACCCCGACCAGCGCCAGCACGATCGGCAGCAGGAACAAGCCCACGGGGGTGCGCGGGTTGGAGAGCGTGAGCCAGAGGTAGCCGGCCGCAAGCAGCCACGCCAGGAGGAGGTACAGGTCGGCCGGGCTCGAGAGGGGCACGGCCGACTCACTCGCCGCCCGCCAGCCGAGATAGAGCGTGTGGGCGATGAGGCCCGCGGCGGCGAAGCCGACCATGACCATGCCCCGCACGCCGGAGCGGAACAGCAGCCGCGAGGCCTCGCAGCCCAGCGCAACCGCGTAGCTCGCGGCGAAGCAGACGACGGAGATGCCGGAGAGAAACGCGGTCATGGCGGCGTGAAGCGAGGCACCCTCCCGGTCGCCGGCTCGCCCGGCGACGCGCGAGGATGAATGACGCGGGCGGTGAACCCGAACCTTCCGATTGTAGTTCCCATGCGGCTCGCCGCCGATGGTCGCCGGGCGGATACACTGCTGGCTCCATGGCCGAATCCCCCTTTCCTGCGTCGCCCGCCGATCCTCGCCAGCAGGCCCTCCTGCTGCGGGCCTGTCGCCGCGAGCCGGTGGAACGGACGCCGATCTGGCTGATGCGGCAGGCGGGCCGCTATCTGCCCGAGTACCGGGCGATCCGGGAGAAGGTCGGCTTTCTCGAGCTCTGCAAGACGCCCCGGCTCTCCGCCGAGGTGATGATCGCCACCGTCAACCGGCTGGGCGTTGACGCGGCGATCATCTTCAGCGACCTCCTGCCGCTGCTCGAGCCGATGGGGCTCGACCTCGAGTTCACCGCCGGCGAGGGGCCGGTGATCCACAACCCCGTCCGCGAGCCGGCCGATGTCGCCCGGGTCCACGAACTGTCCGACCTCGACCGGGTCGGCTTCGTGATGGATACGGTGGCCGCCACCCGCGCCGGCCTCGACGACTCGATCCCGGTGATCGGTTTCGCCGGCGCCCCCTTCACGCTCGCCGGCTACTGCATCGAAGGGGGCACGAGCAAGGCCTGGACACTGACCAAGTCGTTCATGTACCGCCACGAGGCCGCCTGGCACGACCTCTGCGGCAGGATCGCCCGGGCCGTGAGCCGCTACCTGGTGGCCCAACTCGACGCCGGCGCCCAGCTCGTGCAGCTGTTCGACAGCTGGGTCGGCTGCCTCGGGCCCGACGATTACCGTCGCTACGTGCTGCCCCATTCCCGGGCCGCGCTCGCCGCGGCGGCCGAGCGGGCGCCGGTGATCCACTTCGCCACGGGCAACCCGGCCCTCCTGCCGCTCCTGGCCGAGGCTGGGGGCAGCGTGATCGGCATCGACTGGCGGATCGACCTCGACCGTGGCTGGGAGACCGTCGGCTTCGACCGTGCCGTCCAGGGCAACCTCGATCCCGTCGTGCTTCTGTCCGACCGCGACACGGTGCGGCGAGAGGCCCACGCGGTGCTCGCCCGTGCCGCCGGCCGCCCGGGCCACATCTTCAACCTCGGCCACGGCGTGCTCCCGGGCACGCCGGTCGAGAACGTGCTCGAGCTGATCGCGACGGTCAAACACGGCTGAGGACGCACGTCGCGACGGCTCCACCCCACGAAGGGCTTGGGTCGCCCCGAATCGGCGCTTCGGGACGGCTTTGGCCGCGGGGGAAAGGTCGCGTTAGGATGGAGGGTTCGCGTCGCGGCCCCTGAGGGTCGTCTCACGCGGCCTCCGCCCCTCGCCCAGGCCTCATGAAGACCCTCGAAAAACGTCTCTTCCACCTGTTTCCGCCCGCCGCCGTCGCCCGGGCCCGGCAGATCACCCCCGCCGCCGTCTCCTGCCCGCGCGTCGGGCAGGTGCGGGCCACCGTCGCCGACGACGAGGGCGAGCACGAGGTGCTGCTCGCGCTCACCGCCCACCGCCGCGGCGGCATGACGCTCGAGAGCCGCTGCTCGACCACTGCGGGCAGGGCAGGACGCCCCTGCCCCGTGCTGGCGGCGGTGCTCCTGGAGGTGGATCGCCGCGGCCTGCTCTCGGGGATCCACGACCAGACGCCCGTCACGCTCGAGATCCTGGGCGAGGACGGCAACGCCTCCGATGCGACCGCCCTCGCCGATGACGAGCCGCCGGTC
>CAMCPF010000418.1 GCA_945876515.1 Candidatus Kuenenia stuttgartensis | reverse complement strand
CTGGCCTGGCACGCCGTCACCCACCGCACGCTCCCCAAGCACGTCGAGCCCCGGCTCGTCACGCTCCGCGCAGGGAAGCCTCGGGTCCACGGCCCCGAGGCTCTCGACCGGCTTGCCGAGGCGATCCGCGACCCCAACTTCCGCGTGTTCGCCGAAGGCGGCCTGATCCACCTCGTCGGCGCGGGCCTGCACCTCGAGTCACGGGACCCGTTCGCGCTGTTCGACGACCTCCAGGCCGCCGGCCGCACCGACGTCGATCCCTCACACGCGTTTTATCTGGGCTACGAAATGGCCAAGGCGGTGACGGCGCTCGCGCTCGGCAAGGACTACCGGCAGGACCAGGCGCTCGACTGGGGCCACCTGACACGGCCCGAGATCGCCCACGGCCCGTCGCGAGCGGCCGCCCGCGTGGCGGCCGCCAAGGATCACGACCAGAGCCGCGATCACGACCAGAGCCGCGATCACGACCAGAGCCGCGATCCGGCCCGGGCCCCGGAACCCGACGCGACCACTACGCCATGAGCGACGTTCCGGCCGCCCCCCACCCGTGGATCGCCCGCAGTCACGCGACCGCCTCCGGCACGGTCGTGGCCGAGGCCGCGCCGGACATTGATCCGCTCACGGTCTTCGGCCATGCCGCCGCAGCGCCGCACGTGCTGTTTCTCGACACGGCGCTGGTCGATCCCGAGCCGGCCGCCGCTACCGAGTCGTCGCTCCCGCCGCTGGGCCGCTGGTCGTTCGTGGCCGCCGACCCGATCCATCGGATCGAGGTGCCCGCGGGCTCCGATCCGGCCGCCGTCGCCGCCGCGTTCGCCGGCCTGCGTGGGCTCCTCGCCGACCTCGCCTGCCCCACGATTCCCGGCCTGCCGCCGTTTCAGGGTGGGCTTGCAGGCCTGCTCTCCTACGACGCCGGCCTCGCTCGGTTGGGGCTCGCGCCGCCGCCGGCCCTGCCTCCCGAGGTGCCGCTCGTCGCTCTCAATCTCTATGACGTGGTCTTCGCCTACGACCACCTGCTCGGCCGCGGCTGGTTCATCTCGCAGGGCGTGCCCGCCCGCGGCCCCGAGGCCCGGCGCCGCCGGGCCGTCGAGCGGTTGGCCGCCTTCCTCGACGTCCGCCCGCCTCGGTCCCCGAGCCCGCCCGCCGCGGCGGCGACTCCCCCCGGCTCCTCCCTGCCCTCCCGCCCGGCGATCCGCACCTCCCACCCGCCCGAGGCCTACTGTCGGATGGTGGAGGCCGGGATCGAGGCGATTGCCGCCGGCGACATCTTCCAGGTGAACCTCGCCCAGCGGCTCTCGCTCACCGCCGAGGTCGATCCGATCGCCCTGCACTTGGCCGCACGGCGAATCAACGCCGCGCCGTTCGCGGCCTGCTTCGACACCGGCGCGGCCCACCTCGTGAGCATGTCGCCCGAGCGGTTTCTGCAGGCGGCCCGGGGCACCGTCCGCATGCACCCGATCAAGGGAACCCGGCGGGTGATCGCGAGCCCCGAGGCCGATCTCTACGCGGGCGCCGACCTGGAGGCCAGCGCGAAAGACAGAGCCGAGAACGTCATGATCGTGGACCTCGTCCGCAACGACCTGGCCCGCGTCTGCCGGCCGGAGAGCGTCCGCGTGGAGGCGCTCTGCCGGCTGGAGCGGTTTCGCTACGTTCAGCACCTGGTCTCGGTGGTGGCCGGCCGCCTCCGGCCGGGCCTGGGCGTGGTCGACGCGATCGAGTTCGCGATCCCCGGGGGAAGCGTGACCGGGGCGCCGAAGCACCGCGCCTGCGAGATCATCTCCGAACTGGAGGGCGTGGCCCGCGGCGCCTACTGCGGCTGCCTCGGCTACCTCGGCCTCGACGGCTCGGCCGACTTGAACCTCCTGATCCGCACCTTCGTAGTCGGCGGGGGGCGTGTCAACTTTTCCGCCGGCGGCGGTGTCACGGCGGCGAGCGATCCCGCAGCCGAGTATGCGGAATCGCTCCACAAGGCCGAGGGCATGCTGCGGGTGCTCGACGAGCTCGGCATCGGCGGAGGCAACGCATGATCGTCGTCCTCGACAACCGCGACAGCTTCGTCTTCAACCTCGCCCGCCATCTGCGGCTGTTGGGGGTGCCGGTGGTGGTCGTGCCGGCGCACACGACGAGCGTCGCCGACCTCCGTCGGCTGCGTCCGGCAGCCCTGGTGATCTCCCCCGGCCCGTGCACGCCGGCGGAGGCGGGCTGCTCCTTGGAGGCCGTGCGGGCCTTTCGGGGCTGGGTGCCGATCCTGGGCGTCTGCCTCGGCCACCAGGCCATCGCCGCGGCCCTCGGGGCGCGGATCGTGCGGGCGGCGCCGATGCACGGCCGCACCAGCAGCATCCTCCACGACTCGGTCAACCTGTTCGCCGGCATCCCCAGCCCGATGACTGCCGGCCGCTACCACTCGCTGGTGGTCGACCCGGGCTCGCTGCCCGCCTGCCTCACGGTGACCGCCCGCGACGAGGCGGGCACCATCATGGCGATCGCCGACGAGCCCCATGCGATCCACGGCGTGCAGTTTCACCCGGAATCGATCCTCACCCGGCACGGCTACCGACTGCTGGCCAACTTCCTCGACCTGACCGCCCTGCCCCACAGCGGTCGGTTCGCCGACCTGCTCGACGATGACGTGGCCGCCCAAGCGACGCGGCCCGAGCAGCCTGAACCGCCGCCGACCGATCCCCGCCACCCGGTCACCTTCTGATCCCTGCCCGCTCCCGCGTCAGCCCGATGCCCGGGGAATGGGCTTCCGAGGCGATCGAGGGGGGCTCGGCGGCCGGCCTTCACATTTTCCTCGCATGCCCGCGGCCGGCCGTTTGGGCTATGAAAACAAGCGGCTTTGGCCACCTCGCGGCGAGCCTGAAGCCGGCATCACCACGGCGATTGGCACGCCAGTTGCATTCTCACCGGCGGCGGAAATCTGACGCGGCAGGAGGCTGCGGCACAGGGATTTCGGCACAGCGGAGGTGCTCGATTCCATTCAACTCAAGAGGCGTGTGATGGTGTTTCGCATGACGCGATGGTTGGTTCCCGGCGTGTCGCTGGGCTGTCTTCTGATGCTCTGTGCCGCGGCCT
>CAMCPF010000417.1 GCA_945876515.1 Candidatus Kuenenia stuttgartensis | reverse complement strand
GAGAGCCGCGAGCTTCCGCTCGAGTTCGGCCTGCTCGATCTGCAGGCCCGTCTTCTCCCACTCCAGTTTGAGCCGCTCCCGCTCCACCTCGGTGACCGACCCTTTGATCCGGTCGTGCGAATCCTCGGCCTTGCGAAAAGCCATCTCCGCAACCCCTTGGGCCTTCTGCGAATAGCGGACGTCCACGTCGCTCTCGGCCTTGGCCAAGGCCTGGTCATGCTCCGCCTGGGCCCGACGCTTCTCCATCTGCGGCTGGTCGTCGTCGATCTTCGCCAGCACGTCCCCCTTGGTCACCACCGCCCCTTGCCGGACGAGCAGTTCCACGATCACGCCCGGCTCCTTGGCCGGCACCTTCACCTCGTCGATCAGCGACACCAGGCAGCCATCGAGCACGGGCTCGCCGGACACGCGGGCTGCCGCCTGGGGGGCGCCGGCCACCGGAGCGACGGCAGAGGCCGGAACGCGAGGCTGCGCGTCGCCGAACAGGTCATCGACCTGGGCCGGCCCAAACTCGGGCGACAGGGCGGCGAGCAGGGTGACCAGTCGAGTCGCGACGGCGGTGATCCTCATCGAAACCTCCTACCAGAGCCGGAACAGAATCTGCGTCTGAATGAACGAGAGCACATCGTGGAACCAGACGTAGCCAAGCGATCGCTTACCGCAGGCGATCCGGGCGGTCACGCTCGCGCCGGCCCCGAGCTCCTCCTTCTCGTGCTTGTCGGGATCGATCGTCACCCGCACGAGCACGGTGTTGCCGTCCTCACCGCGGACCTCGGCCTGCTCGTGGATCTCTCGAACCAAACCGCGGTGTCGCGTGCCCGGGTCGGTCGCCAGGATGTAATCCACCTCCAGGTCCCGGCCGGCGGCCTTGGCCTCCTGAGCCGCCCGGTTGACGTGGCCAAGCCGGTCGTCCGGCATGTGGACCTCGAGCTCCCAGGGGCCCGTCTTGTCGGCAATGCTGAGGAGCACCTGCCCCTTCTCGACCGGCCGCAGCAGCAGCCTGTCGCGCACCTGCCAGGTGACCACGACACCCGCGAGCGGGCTGGTCACTTTGAGATCGCCCTGCCGGGTCTCCCACAAGAGCCGCTGGGCCTCCAGGCTCTCGATCTCCCGCTCGAGTTGGGCCGCCCGCCCCGCGAGCCGCACCTTCTCGTCGGCCGAGATCTTCTCGTCTTCGAGCAATGACCGCCGCGTGGCCCGCAGCTGCTCTTCGCTCGAGGCCTTGCGGCCGAGCACGTCGGCGAGCGCCACGTCCACTTCTGTGTTGCGGAGCCGGGCCAACTCCTGCCCCTCCTTCACGACCGCGCCGTGCTCGATGCCCTGGGCGACCGCCTCGACCACCCCGTCGATCCCCGCGAACACGTCGCGGCGATGCACCGGCTCGAGCGTGCCCTTGCCCTCGAGCCGCAACTCGGCCGGCACGAACACGAGCGCCAGGATCCCGGCCAGAAGCCCCAGGCCGGCGAGCACCGTCCGCGGCAGGTTGCGAGCCGTCGTGAGCACCCGCGACTTGCCCGCGAGATTGATCAACGGATAGAGCGGCAGCCCCGTATGCGACAAGGCGTTGGAGAGCGCCACCTTGCCGTGCTCCGCCACGAGCTCCACCCGGGCCCGCTGGGAGGGATCCACGGTGGCCGACTTGAACCACTCGACGACGAGGGCTCCGATCGGCTCGGGCACGGCCTTGGGGGCCGCCTCGGCTTTGGCCACCGCGGTGGCGTCGATGCCGCCGGGCTTCACGACCGGCGTCGGCCGCGGCTTCTCCAGCGGGATGATGGCGAGCGACGAGGTGTGCGATTCGTCCACGTAGTTCTCGAGTTCTTCCTCGATCTGGGGCGGCAGTTCACGGGAGGGATCGGGATGCCAGAGCGGCTCGCCGGCCTTGGCGACCACCCGCGCGAGCGCCTCGATCGCCTGCACCTCGTTGGCCCGCCGCTCGACGCTCTCCTGGCCGCTGACCGCCTCGAGCACGAGCTTCCGCCGCCGCCGTACGAGCACGCCTACCCGGTCGCAGCCGATGATCCGCCGGGCCTCGTTGGCCAGCACGAAAGCCGTGGCCACGGGATCGAGCGACTCGTGGACGGAGCGGGCGAACCGCTCCACCTGCGAGAGCGCCGCCTGCTGGTCGCCCAGCACGACCACCTGCTGGCGTTGGCGGTAGTCGCTCGCGACCTCCGCCAACTGCTGCATGAAGACGAGGTAGCCCCGCTCCACCTGCTCGTCTTGCGGATGCTGCAAGACCTCGATCAGGCCGGCCCGCACGCCGTTGTTGTCGATCGGGACGGCGATCACCGAGAGCGCCGTCGAGTTTGCGGCGAGCGGTTTGCCGTCGGCGCCACTCACCTCGGCGCCGGCCGGCACGACCAGACCAGTCGGGCTGCCGAGCAGCGACTGCACGAGCGCGAGGTGGCCCTTCTCGGCCTCCGGCGAACCAGTGACGCCCGCCGCCTCGAGGCCGGCGTGGCAGACCGGCTCCACCCGGCCGCCGTCGCGGGCCAGCCAGACGATCCCCGCGACCGCCTCCATGGCCTGGAGCATTTGGTCGAGCAACGCCGCGAAGAACTCGGCCTCGGACATGCCCTGCTGGGACATGGCCTTGATCGACGCCACCAGGCTGCGAATCTGCTCGCGGGCCCGGTAGACCTCCTGGGATTCGTCGATGCTCATGAGGATGAGGGACCGCCCCGGGGCCGCACCGGCCACCTGGGAAGGGAGCCGGGCGATCCGCGGGGCGACACTTGGTTATGGGAGGAAACGGAACCTCGGGCCGCAGGGGGCATCGGACCCCCCAGCGGCCCGACGGAATCAGGCCCGAGCCTGCTGCACCACCCGCTTCTGCACGTCGGTCTCGAGCGTGCCGAAGGCCTGTTCATGTCGGGCGACCGCGTGACCGAGGGCGTACGCCAGCCGCTTGGCCGTGAAGAAGTTGACGATGATCCGCTGGGTGAGCTGGATCGTCTCCGGCGACGTGCCGCCGACCTGCTTGTTGAGGCCAAAATCGACGATCAGTTCCTCGGGGGTCCCGGTCACCCGGCAGAAGTTGGCGTAGGTGGCGACGATGTGGGATTCATCGA
>CAMCPF010000416.1 GCA_945876515.1 Candidatus Kuenenia stuttgartensis | reverse complement strand
GCGGAGCGAGCTGACCTGGCAGCGTTTCGCGCCGCGTCGCTCGCCGCGGTCGTGCCCGATCCGACAGAGGATTTTCTCGCCCGCGCCGACGCCGAGGGCGTGGTTGTGTTCGGCCTACTTGCCGACGCGGGCGGCCGGCCGCTCGACGTGGAAGCGGCGAAAGCCGCGGTGCTCCGCTGGGCCTGGCATCCGGCTGTGTTCGCTGCCGTGGTGCCAACGGGCAGGTCGGCTGAGCAGGCTGGGGAGATCGCGGCGGCGACCCGCGGCCGCCGGGGCACGCTGCTCGTCGCCTGGGAGGTCGATGGCTCGCTCCCGCCGCCCGTAACGCCCGTGGTCGTCGATCTGCTCGTGGTCACGCTGCCGGCCGGCAGCGTGCCGCACGAGGCCTGGCGAACGGATCCGCCGAGCGTGCCGCTCATAGCGCGCCGGGCAGCAGAGGTTGGTGCACCATCAGCACCGCAACCGCCGTCCCGCCAGCCCTGCGACTCGCTGCAGGCGGCCCTCGCTGGCTGGGGCACTGCCGGTGACGGACCCGCTCCCGACTGGGCCGGCTACGTCGCGGGATGAAGCGACGTCAGCGGACGTCGAGGTCGTAGCGGACGGGCCGCGGGCCGGAGGGGGGCACGACCAGGTCGGGAGCCTGAAAGCCGGCTGGGACCAGTTCCTTCGCAGGGAGGTCGTGCGTCTTCGGATCGAGCGGCTTGCTCGGGGCGGCGGCGCACTCGATCCGCACTTCGTAGCTGCCGGCGCGGAGGCCGTCTCCCTCGGTGAAGGTCGTGGCCCGAAAGCTACCGTCGGCCTTGAACAGGGCCGTGCCCGGGAGGGAGCCCTCGCTGTCCTTCTTGCGGTTGGTGGACATCTCGCGGGGCACGAAGAACAGGTAGCCGGCCCCTGGGGGATTGCCGCCCCCGAAGCTCACCCGGCCCTCGACCGGCACGAGTCCTTTCGAGCCGCCGCAGCCGGCGAGGCTCACGGCCAGGAGGGCCGCCGCCAGGGGCGGCCAGCAAACTGGCCAGGTGAAGCGGGTCATTCGAGCGTCGCTGGGGCCACGTCGCGGCTGCCGAGCCGCCGCGTGCCCAGAGCCCAGAGCACAGGAAAGGAAATCTGCTCGCTCAAAAACTGCGCCGAGCCGTCGGCCATCGCCACCATCGCGCCGCCTGGATGCCGGCTCTTGATGCCGTTGACGCGGTGGTCGTGGGCGTTGTTCCCGAAGAGGGGCGGGTTGTGGGCCCCGTCGGGCACGATCTCGTCGGGAGTGGCGAAGATGTTGAGCGGCGTGCTCATGAGCACGGTGATCGGGTTGTTTTGAAAGGTGCCGTTGTGGCACGACTCGTAGGGCAGCGTTTCGCCGAGGATCACCGTGTTGGAGAGGCCGTCGCGGACACTGTCGAAGGTGACCAAGGCCGGGTTGTTGCCGAAGAAGCCGGGGAAGTAGCCGTCCTTGCCGAGGTGGCCTGCATCGCCACCGTTGCCGTTGCAGCAGGGGTTCGTGGTGGAGGGCGTGGGCGATGAGCCCCACGTGGAGTTCGTGGGGCAGAACTGACAGCTGCCCCGCGCATGTGTGGGGCCGAGCGAGCCGGCGTACCACTGGCCGTGGCCGAGGCTCGTTGCATTGGAGACGTTGCAGCGGTTGCCGAAGATCGGGTTCGAGGCGCGCGGGTCGCTGGGGCAGACAAGGCCCGGCATCACCTTGGTGCTCAGGTCGAGGTTCGAGATCGGCCGCGTCGCCGTGGTGCTCGTATCGCCCACTTTCTTCGTGAAGTCGAGTGCGTCGTAGATGCTCTGTTGTTCCAATTGCGGGAAGATCTCGACGTTCCACGTGTCGGGCCGACCGAGCGTCCAGGCGCCGGAGCCGTTGCTGGAGGTCACCGACGAGTGATCGAGGTTGCGGTTGCAGATCGTCCGTGGCAGCGCGTTGTGGGCGGTGTGATACGTATGGAGCGCGAGTGCCACCTGCTTGATGTTGTTGCCGCACTGGAGTCGCCTGGCCGACTCACGGGCACCCTGCACGGCCGGCAGGAGCAGGCCGATCAAGAGGGCGATGATCGCGATCACGACCAAGAGTTCAACCAGCGTGAACGCGCTCCGAAACGGCCCGGTGGTCCGCTGTGGTCCCATGGTGTCTCCCCGATCGCAATCGTACGGGCCGCGGCAACCGCTGCTAGCCTTGATCCGGAAGTGTATAGCCCGCGCGGTAGGGCCGCGAGAGGAAGCGGTTGGCCTCTTCGGAGTTGGTGAACCGCTCGGCGGCGGCGTCCCAGCGGAGCCGCTTGTCGGTCTCGCCGGTCAGGCCGCTCGCCCAGCGGGCGATGTTGGCCAGATGGCCGAGTGACGTCGATCGCTGGCCCACCTCCGGCCCGGCGGCCGGCTCTTGCCGGCTCTTGATGCAGTCGAGGAAGTTCTGGTGGTGGTCGGAGCTTTGGATCAACTCCACGGCTTCGGCCGCGGCCGGATCGATGGCGAGGTCGGCCGGATCGGCCTTGAAGCCGCCACGCTGGAGCGTGAGCCGCCCCTTCTCACCCACGAAGGTCACGCCGAACTGCGGGCCCCCCGCCAGTTCAAGGATGATGTCGCCGGGATACCGCATGCAGACCTTCGGCGCGTTCGGCCCCTTCTGCCGGCCGCCCGGCTTCGCGGGCGTGCTCACCTGCGGCTGAAACGCCGCCCCCTCCACCCAGACTTCCTCGGGGCCGCTTGCGTCCATGCCCAGGCCCCACTGGGCCATGTCGAGGCCGTGGGCCCCCCAGTCGGTCATCGCGCCGCCGGAGAAGGGCCGCAGCGAGACCCAGCTCGGGTCGCTGCGGTTGTCCCAGACGACCTTGTTGAAGGGCAGCAGGTCGGCCGGGCCGCACCACCGCTCCCAGTCGAGGCCCTCGGGCACCGGCTGCTCGGGGAAGTCGGGTTCCATGGGGCTGGCATAGTTGGAGGCGATCACGCGGCTGATCTTCCCCAGGCCACCGGCCCGGACGAGCCGGCAGCCGGCCTGCTCCTTGCTGCCCGAGCGCTGCTGCATCCCGGTCTGGAGCACGCGGCCATACTTGCGGACCGCCTCGACGACCCGGCGGCCCTCGAGGA
>CAMCPF010000415.1 GCA_945876515.1 Candidatus Kuenenia stuttgartensis | reverse complement strand
GCACGTTCGTGACGCCCGCCGAGCTGATGAGCCGCACCGTCGGGAGCGGCACTCCGGCCTCGTTCGAGCCCGACGCGTTCGCCTTCACGCCGCCGCCCGACGCGACCGGCGAACACAATCCGCTGCGGCCGCCGGTCGCCGCCGCTGTCGCGGAGGCCGGCCGGATGCTCGCCGGCCGGCAGGCCGGCCTCTCCGGCCGGATCGCCGCCGCCGCAACGCGGCCGCCGGCCGCTGCAGCGCGTGCAGATGGCGGTCGCGGTCCGCGCTGGCTGCCGGCGGGCCTCCTTGGGCGACGCCGCGACGACGACGCCCTCCTGCTCGACAACGGGCTCGTGCAGCTGCGGCCTCACCCACGCACCGGCGGTCTCCTGTCCCTGCGGCGGCCCATGGACCGCGGCAACCGCATCTCCCAGCAGCTCGCCCTGCGGACCACCGCGGCTCCGAGTCCCGGTCGCTGGGAGCCGCCGGAGGAGCGGGCGGAATACGCCGTCATGGAAGCCGAGGCCATTTCCCGCGCGGGCTCTGCCGCCGACGGCACGATCGAGAGCCGGGGGCGGCTTGTCGATGCGGCGGGCCGTGGCGTCGGCCGGTTCACGCAGCGGCTGAGCCTGGTCGCGGGTCTGCCGCTGGCCCTCATCGACATCGACGTGCGACTCGACGAGCCGGTGACAGGCCCGGTGTTCGAGAGCCACGTCGCCTCCCGGTTCGCCTGGCACGAGAACGAAGACGTCGAGATTCGCCGCAGTCTGCACCTGCAGTCGATCGTCACCGAGCGGACCCGGTTCCCCGCCCCCCACTTCGTCGAGATCGCCCCGGAAGCCGGCCGCGGCGCGGGCGGCGGGGTCGCGATCCTCACCGCCGGCCTGCCGTGGCACCTGCGCTCCAGTCCGCACGTGCTCGACGCGATCCTGCTCGCCGGCGGTCGCGAGGCGGCCTGTAGGCTGGCCGTGGGCGTCGGCCTCGAGCGGCCCTGGGATGCGGCGATCGAACTGGCGGCCGGCGTGATCCCGACCACCGGGCTGGTGGTTCCCGCGAACGTGCGGCTCACCGTGGATCCGCCGCAGGCCGGCGACCTGCCGACGATCCTCCGCGTGGGGCTCGTCGAGTCAGTCGGCCGCGCCGGAGACGTGCGGATCGAGTGGGCCGACGAGCTCGTGCGGGCCGGAGCCGTGGATTCGCTCGGGCATCCGCTGCCCGACGTCGCGGTCACGGTCGCGGGCCGCACGACGACCGTGCGGCTCGAACGCTACCAGTGGCTGCAGTTGGTGCTCGAGTTCGCCACCGGCGCGACGGGAGCGGCAGGAGGAGCGGCATGATCGTGACGCTCGACGGACCTGCCGGCGCGGGGAAGAGTACGGCCGCGCGGGCGCTTGCCGCCCGGATGGGCTGGTGCTATCTCGACACCGGCGCGATGTATCGCAGCGTGGCGCTCGTCGCGCTCGAGCGGGGCATCTCGCTCGACGACTCAGCCGCGCTCGCCGACCTCGCCGGGACGCTGGCGATCGACTTCCGGGCCGGGCGGGTCATGGTCGGCGACCGAGACGTGTCGGGCGAGATTCGCACCGAGCGGATCACGCAGGCGACCCGGCCCGTGGCCGACGCCCCGAGCGTGCGGGCGGCGATGAAGCAGCTCCAGCGGCGGCTGGCGGAAGGCCGCGACGTGGTCACGGAGGGCCGCGATCAAGGCTCGGAGGTCTTTCCCTGGGCAGAGGTCAAGGTGTTTCTGACGGCTTCGGCCGACGAGCGGGCCCGCCGCCGGCATCGGGAGGAAGCCGCGCGGGGTGTGACGACGTCGCTGGAGTCGGTGCGGGCCGCGCAGGCCCAACGCGACGAAGGCGATCGCGTCAGGCCCGTGGGGGCAATGCAGCCGGCCGCCGATGCCGTGATCCTCGAGACCGACGGCCTCTCCGCGGACGAGGTGGTGGAACGGCTGGCAACGCTCGTCGCGGGCAAACGACCCGGAGCGTCGCCACCATGACATCCGCCGGGGCAGGGGCCGACGCGCCGACCGCGCGGAAGCCGAAAGAGCCGGCGATTCCGGACGGCCACTCGGTCTTCGGCCGGATCCTGTACGCGGTGCTCTGGGTGCTCTGCCGCACGCTCGGCGTCGCGGTGTTCGGCTTCCGCGCGCGGTTCGCCGAGCCGTTGCCGGCCCGCGGCGGGCTGATCGTGCTCTCCAGCCATCAAAGCCATCTCGATCCGCTCCTGCTCGGGCTGGCCTGCGACCGGCGGCTGTCGAGCCTGGCTCGGAGTTCGCTGTTCCACTTCGGTCCCTTCGGGGCCGTGATCTCCGCGCTCGACGCGGTGCCGATCGACCGCAGCGCCTCGGTCGTGGCGGCGATGCGGGCCGTGATTGCCCGGCTCAAGGCGGGCAAGGCGGTGACGATCTTTCCGGAGGGGGCCCGCACCTTCGATGGTCGGCTTGGCGAGTTCAAGCCGGGCTTCGCCCTGATGGCCAAGCGGGCCGGCGTGCCGATCGTACCGGTGGCGATCGTGGGAGCCTTCGAGTGCTGGCCGCGGTCGCGGCGGTGGCCCAGCCCGGGCCGAATCCGGCTCGAGTTCGGAGAGGTGATCACGGCCGACGAGGTCGCGGCGCTCGAGGAGCAGGACCTGTTCCAGCTCTGCTGCGGGAGGATCCGCGAGCTCGACGAACGGGCGCGGGCCACCCGCTCAGGGATTCGCCGCTGAACCGGCCCGGGCCCGCTTGAAGGGATCGACGGTGCCCCCTCCGGGCCCCGGCGGCGGCTGGCTGTCCGAGCCGAAGAGTTTGGGCCAGCCTAGGTTGGTGCCGGGCCAGTTCGCCGCTGCGGCCGGCGAGGCGGCGGCGGTTGGCGGCTCGGGCAGCGGCTGGGGCAACTGCTGCGGCAGCGGCTGGAGGAGGTCGGCCGGTGAGGGAAAGGAACTCCCCGGTCGCGGTGCCGAAACCAGGGCGGCTGGGACGCCAGCGGGGGCCGGCTCGCCCCGTTCGAGCACCCGTACGGAAACGTCGTCGATCCGGGCCTCGCCGAGGCCCGAGAGCGCGAAGGTAACGGTGAACGGCTCGCCGGCCGCTTCCGGAGGCACGATCCGATGAAGCAC
>CAMCPF010000414.1 GCA_945876515.1 Candidatus Kuenenia stuttgartensis | reverse complement strand
TGCTGGCCTCGCTTCGGCATCGTGCCTGCGCTCGGCCATCAACGCCGGCTCCATTGGCACGGGCCACCACTCGCTCGCCGATTGGGGCGCTGGTGAGCGCAGCCTCACTCCCCGCGGCGGCGGGCGAGGGCGGTGGCGCAGGCGGCGGCCACCCGGGCGGCGGCGTCGGAAACGTCGATCGGCCAGGTCTCGCAGCGGGTGCACTGGTCGGCGTCTTCACCGAGCCAGCCCTGCCGCAGGGCCGTGGACGTCTCGAGGTCGGCCGCCACGATGCCGTCGCTCGAGCCGAGGGCCGCCGTGACGAGCCGCCGCAGCGAGGGGCGCGGGGCGGCCGCGCGGAGATCGGCGTCGGACACGTAGACCACGACCGGCGCGCCGGTCTCCACGGCCAGGTCGGTGAGGATGCCGGCGTGGAGCACGAAGATCGCGTCGGGGTAGAGCGCGTCAGCCGCCTCGGCGATCACCTGCCGGGCGGTCTCACGGGCCAGTCCCAGGAGTCGCGAGGGCACGTCGGCGACGGCGGCGAGGAAGGCCTCGGGAGCGCCGTCGTTCACGGCGGCCAGCAGCCGGCGATTGGCCGCTGCGATGTCGTGCAGATGGATGCCGTGCATGCCCGGGGGTTGCTCGTCGAGGCCGTGCAGGCTCGACGGGCCGCACACGGCCACGGTCATCCCGGCGGCCGCGAGTCCGTCGCGGAGCTGATGGATCCGGGACTGCGGAGGGTCGCAGCAGCCGTGGTCGATGAGCAGGATCCGCATCCGTTGACCGCCTCGCACGGGTGAACCCTCCAGGATGGGCGGTCAGAGCCAGCCCTGCCACCGGGCGGCGACGAGGCAGGCGGCGGCGAACCCGGCGGCCACCTGATCGTCGGCCATGATGCCGAGGCCCTCGGGGAGCGCTTCCGCCTGGCGGACCGGCGGCGGCTTCAGGATGTCGAACACCCGGAACAAGACGAAGGCCGCGGCCAAGACGACCGGGCCGCGGGCGGCAAGGGGCACGAGCGCCAGCACGGTGGGCACGGCCACGACTTCGTCGAGCACGACGGCACCAGGATCCTTGCTCGCCAGGAGCCGTGCCGCGCGGGTGCAGAGCGGGATGCCCGCGAGGAAGAGCAGGGCGATCAGGACGAACTCGATCAGGGCCGCTGTCTGCAGGGCGTCCTGACCGAAGCGCCTGCCGAGCCCGACCGCGGCGGCCCCGGTGGCCAGCGACAGCGGCAGGCCGACGAGCGAGCCGAAGGTGCCCGGAGCGACCGGGATCCGCCCTACCCAGCCGCACGTGGCCACGAGCAGGGAAAGGTCCAGCCAGGGGACGCGCGACGACGGAGGTTGGAGGGGCATGGAACCTTTCATGGTATCCGGCCGGCGACCCGGCCGCCGGGTATGATGCGACGAGCCGGGGCCGATCAGAGGCCACGGCCCAGGAAGCCGTCATGCCCGACTCGCCCGCCGCCACCGATCCCTCCGCGATCGGCCCGCTCGAACTCGTCGAGTTTCCCCATCCGGCTCTGCGCCGCCCGGCCAAGCCCCTCCTGCGGCTCGACGACGCCATCCGCGAGGCCGTATCGCGGATGTTCGAGATCATGTACGAGGCGGAGGGCATCGGCCTGGCGGCCAACCAGGTGGCGCTGCCCTACCGGATCTTCGTCGTCAACTGCACCGGCCGGCAGGGCCTGGGAGAGGAGCACGTCTTCATCAATCCCGTGCTCAGCCGGCCGCGGGGCACGGCGGTGCAGGAGGAAGGCTGCCTCAGCTTGCCGGGCGTGCGGATGGACGTGCGGCGGCCCGAGCGGATCGTGGTCGAGGCCTGGTCGCTGGCCGGCGAGCCGATCAAACTCGATCTCGACGGCCTGTTCGCCCGGGTCGTGCAGCACGAGTTCGACCACCTCGAAGGCCGGTTGTTCCCCGACCGGCTGCCGGAGGCCGCGGCGCTCGAGGTGCGGCACCAGCTCGAGGGGCTCGCCCAGGTGTTCGCCGGCAAGCAGTCGCGGGGCGAGCTGCCGACCGACGCGACGCTCGTGGCCGAACTCGACCGGCTGGAGGCCGCGCGGTGTCGGGCGTGAGGCGGCTGCGGCTGCTCGTGATGGGCACGGGGCCGTTCGCCGTGCCGATGTTTCGGGCGCTCGTGGCCTCGCCCCACGAGATCGTGGCGGTCGTTACGCGGCCCGACCACGCGCCCGCCGGCCGCCGGCCGCCACCGAACCCGATGCGCGAAGCGGCGGTCGCCGCGGGCATTCCCGTGCTCGACCCGGAGAAGGCCAACGCGCCGGAGAGCGTGGCGACGATCCGCGGGCTCGGGGCGGATCTGTTCGTCGTCTGCGACTACGGGCAGATCCTCTCGGCGGAGCTGCTCGGCGTTGCCCCGCTCGGCGGCATCAATCTTCACGGCTCGCTCCTGCCGCGGCACCGCGGTGCGGCGCCGATCCAGTGGGCCCTGCTCGAGGGCGACACCATGACGGGCGTGAGCGTCATAGGGATGACGCCGGCCCTCGACGCGGGCCGCGTGATCACCGCGCGAGCCACGCCCATCGGCCCGCGGGAGACGGCCGCAGAGCTCGAGACGCGGTTGTCGGAGATCGGGGCGGCCGCGGTGCTCGACGCGATCGAGCGGCTCGAGGCAGCGGTGGCCGCCGGCCACGACCCGGCCGGGGTCGGCATCCCCCAGGACGAGTCCAAGGCCACGCGGGCCCCACGGCTCACCAAGGTCGACGGGCTCGTCGAATGGTCCCAAGCTGCGGGGACAATCGCGCGGCGGCGGCGGGCGCTCGACCCCTGGCCGCGGGTCGCCACCTTCTTCGTGCGGGCCGACGGCGAGCGGCAGCGGCTGGTGATCGCGGAGGCCGACATCGCCCCCGCTGAGGAGTTTTTGGCTTCCGCCGTCGCGGCGGCCGGACCAGGCGCGGTGCTCGCGGCCGAGGCCGGCCCGGATGCGGGCCGGATCGTGGTGGCCTGCGGCGCCGGCTCGGCCCTGGCGATCACCCGGCTCGTGCCGGAGGGCAAGCGGGCCATGACGGCCGGTGAGTTTCTGCGGGGCAGCCCCCTCCGCCCGGGCACGCGGCTGGGATGAACGCGGTAAACTCATCACCATGA
>CAMCPF010000413.1 GCA_945876515.1 Candidatus Kuenenia stuttgartensis | reverse complement strand
GAGCCACGACGCCCTGCCCGTAGGCCGCGGTCGCGAGCCCCACCAGACAGCACGCCGCCGCTACTTCCCACCGTCGCTTGCCGTCCATGGTGCCGCAGGCTCCTGGGTCTCGTGCTGGAGAGTCGCTCAAATCGTACGCTTTCGACATTCTACGCCCTCGCCCCCGGCGGCGAAGGCGTCGCTTCCCGCGCACGCCGGCTCATGCGACAATAGTGCAAAAGAAATCCCGCTCGCTTCAGCCGCGCCGCTCCCGCGGAGCCGCGGAAGGGAGCCGTCCACCGGAATCCGCCCCTTGCCCGCGCTCTTCGTCATCCAGGGCTTCAATCGCGGCGCCCGCTTCGACTTCGACGGCGACACCGGGGCCGTCAGCATCGGCCGCGAGGCGGGCAACCAGATCAAGCTCGACGACCACGAGGTCTCCCGGCGTCACGCCGAGATCCGCCGAGTCGGCGAGAGCTACATCGTGGGCGACCTGAAGAGCTCCAACGGCACGTTCCTGAACGAATCCAAGGTCGAGCGAGCGGAGCTCGCCAGCGGCGACCGGATCCGGATCGGCCGCTCGGTGCTGCTGTTTTCCGGCGACGGGCGGGAGCCGCCGGGCCTGGCCACGATCGACATCGTGGGGGGCGACGGCGACGCGGACGGCTCGCGAATCGTCCGCAGCATGCGGGAGGAGGACTCCATCGTCCTGGCGGCCCCGGCGGAAGACGCCCAGAACCGCTGGCTCGCCCGGGCGCGCAGCAACCTGCAGGTGATGTATCGCACCGCCCTGGCCGTCAGCCACACCCTCGACATCGACGAGTTGCTCGGCCGGATCCTCCAGCTGGTGTTCGAATGGGTCGAGGCCGACCGGGGCTGCATCATGCTCCTCGATCCCGACACGCGGGAGCTCACGTCGAAGGCCCGCCGCGACCGCCGGGCCGGCGACACCGGCACCATGGCGATCAGCCGCACGATCCTCGACTACGTGCTCGACCGGTCCGAGGGCGTGCTCACGAGCGACGCCCAGGACGACGACCGGTTCGCCAGCGGCAACAGTGTGGTGCGGACGGGCGTCCGCGAGGCGATCTGCGTGCCGATGCGAGGCCGCTATGGCACGGTCGGCGTGATCTACGTGGACACGATGGTGCCGCTCGTGGAGTCGCTCGACCGACGCCGGTTCAGCGACGACCACCTGAAGCTGATGATCGCGATCGGCCACCAGGCGGCCCTGGCCGTCGAGGTCACCACCTATTACTCGGCAATGGTGCAGTCGGAACGGCTCGCGGCCGTGGGTCAGACGATCGCCACCCTCTCCCATCACATCAAGAACATCCTGCAGGGCATCCGCGGGGGCAGTTACATCGTGGAGATGGGCCTCGAGAATGAGGATGTGAGCGTCGTCGAGAAGGGCTGGGACATCGTCCGCCGCAACCAGGACAAGATCTCCTCGCTCGTGATGGACATGCTCTCCTTCAGCAAGGAGCGGGAGCCCGACCCGATGCCCAGCGACCTCGTCGCCTTGATCGACGACGTGATCGAGACGGTGCGGCAGCGGGCCGAGGAGTCGGGCGCGGTGATCCAGTGGGACCGGCCAGGCGACCTGCCCAGGCTGCTGTTCGACCCGGTCGGGCTGTCGCGGGCCGTGCTCAACGTGGTCACCAACGCGCTCGACGCCGTCGAGGGACGGTCGGCGGCGGCCGTGACGATCACGGCCCAGGCCGATACCGAGGCCGGCATGGCCCGCATCACCGTGGCCGACAACGGCGCGGGAATGTCGCCCGAGACCCTGGCTGAGATCTTCACGCTGTTCGTCTCCACCAAGGGCGCCCGGGGCACGGGGCTGGGCCTGACGGTCAGCCGCAAGATCCTCCGCGAGCACGGCGGCGACATCCACGCCGCCAGCCGCGAGGGGGAGGGCAGCGCGTTCGTGCTCGAGTTTCCGCTCCGGCTGCCGGACCGGGGCGGCGACGACGCGGATTCCGCGGACACGCTCGGGGCCGCCGAATCCCGGCCCACGGTCGGGCCATGACGACGGCGGCCGTCGGCGGGAGCTGGCCGATCTCGGCGGTGATCATCACCCGCGACGCCGAGGCCCGGCTCGCCGAGGTGCTCACGGCGGTCGATTTCTGCGCCGAGCGGCTGGTGTTGGACTCGGGCTCGACCGACGACACGCTCGCCGTCGCCACCGCGGCCGGCGCTCGCGTGGAACACCAGCCCTTCCTGGGCTACGGGCCCCAGAAGTGTCGCGCGGTCGCCCTGGCGATGCACGACTGGATTCTGGCGGTTGACGCCGACGAGGTGCTCGACGAAGAGGCCCGCGACGCGATCCGCCGGCTCGATCTCGGCGATCCCCATGCCTGCTGGGCCGTCCGCCGACGAACCTTCATCGGCGATCGCGAGGTGCGGCACGGCGCCTGGCGCAACGATCGGGTGCTGCGGCTCTTCAACCGGACGACGGCGGGCTTCAAGCCGCTGCCGGTGCACGAGGAGGTTGAGGCGGGCCGCCGTCCCGAGTTGTTGCCTGGATCGCTGCTGCACTACAGCTACGCCGGCTGCGGCGACGTGCTGGCCCGGGCGACGCGGTATGCCCCGCTCAAGGCGGCCATCATGCGCCGCAAGGGACAGCGACCACAGGCCTGGAGCCTTCCTTTCCGGGGCCTGGCGGCCTTCGCAGGCAGCTATCTCTGGCGGGGCGGCTGGCGGGACGGTGCGGCAGGCTTCGTGGTGGCGCTGGCGAGGGTGATCGACTCCACCTTGCCGCGGGCGATGCTGCTGCTCGACGAACCCACGAGGGATGGGCCGTGACCCACACGGGGCGGCGGACCGCCGTCATCCTGCCCGCAGGGCGGCGAGCGTCCGCTCCATGTCGGCCGGCAGCGGCGCCTCGAATCCGAGCCGTTCGCCCGTGACCGGATGGTCGAGCTCGAGTCGCGCGGCATGGAGCGCCTGCCGCTCGAGCAGCGGCGGGCCGGCGGGCAGGCCGAGCCAGGCCGCTTCGATCACTGTCCGGCCGCTGTACAGGCCATCGCACAGCACCGGCGCACCCACGGCGGCCAAGTGCACGCGGATCTGGTGGGTGCGGCCGGTAAGGGGCGTGAGCCTGACGAG
>CAMCPF010000412.1 GCA_945876515.1 Candidatus Kuenenia stuttgartensis | reverse complement strand
GCCGACTTCCACATCAACCTCCTCGACGAGCTCGCCCGCGAGGCGGCCCGCTGCGGCCGGCCGCTCACCACGCTGCCGGCCTGCATCGCGGGCACGAACCGGGCCTGTGTGGGGCATGCCGACGTGGGGGAGAAGTTCGTGCCGCACTTCTGGCGGGACGTGATCGAGCTCTACTTCATCCGCAGGCCGCTGCCGGCGGCGGTGACGCTCGGCGACTTTTTCGAGAAGGTCGACAACATGATGTATGGCTACGGCCGGGCGCCCATTGTGGAGGATGGCCGGGTGAGCGGCTACCGGCTCGTCGATCCCGAGATGGTTCAGGATCCGGTCGTGTTCGTACCGCTGGGCGAGAACGATCTCGCGGCGATCCGCGAGATCCTCCGGCTTCCGGCCGAGGCCCCACTGCCGCGCTGGCTCGACGCGGGCTGAATGGGTGATGCCGGCGCGGCGAACCTCCCGCTCCGCCGGGCACGTTTGACCGCATCGTAGCGGCGGAGCTGCCGCTCCGCCGAATGCGATTGACCGCGGACCGGAGGCCCGCGGCTACATGACCCGGCCCGCGGCTACATGTTGTCTGTGTCGCCGAACACCTCGAGCAAGCCCCCGCTCCGGCCCGCGGCCGCCGCCCGGGCTGCGAGCTCGGCGAGCGCCCGCCGGCCGGTGTCCCCGAGATCGACCGTCCACTCGTTGACGTAGAGCTCGACGTGCTGCATCAGCACGCGGTCGTCGAACTCCTGCGCGTGGGCCCGCATCGTCGGCAGGGCGGCGGCGGGGTCGGCGAGCGCGAGCGTGAGCGAGTCGTGGATCACCCGCTGAACGGTGGCGATCACGTCTGCGGGTAGTTTGCGACTGGCGACGATCCCGCCGAGCGGCAACGGGCAGCCCGTCTCCGCCTCCCAGCGGCTCCCGAGATCCTCGACCAGGTGCAGGCCCTGCGCCTCCCAGGTGAACCGCCCCTCGTGGATGCAGACGCCAAAGTCGGCGGTGCGGGCCATGAGCCGGGGCATGATCTCCGAAAACACCGCCTGCTCGATCCGAGTGGTGCGCGGGTGGAAGAGGTCGAAGAGCAGCGCCGCGGTCGTGCGCTCGCCGGGGCAGAGCGTGAGCTGCTCGGGCGTGGCCGGCCGCGTCGCGGGCCGGGAGGCGAGCAGGAGCGGCCCCACGCCGAAGCCGAGGGCCGAGCCGCTGGGGAGCACGACCACGTCGCTGGCCATGCCGAGCGCCGCGGCGAAGCTCAGCTTGCAGACGTCGAAGGCGCCGCGTCGCATCCGCGTGTTGAGCTGTTCGATGTCGAGCAGTTCGACCGCGAACTCGAGCCCTCGCCAGTCCACCGCCCGGGTGAGCAGCCCGTGGAAGGCGAAGGTGTCGTTGGGGCAGGTTGAGATCGCCAGGCGGATCGTGCGGCTCACCGGGGCTGCTCCTGGCCCGGGAGCGTGAGCAGCGTGCCGGCCAACGCCGCGGCTGCCTCGAGCGCGGGGATGATCTGCCACCTGCTTTTGTCGCGATCCCCGGCGGTATTTGAGATGCCGCGCACGACTCGCAGCGGCACGCCCGCCAGCCGGCAGGCGAGCGCCACGCCGTAGCCTTCCATGTCTTCGGCCACGGCCGCGGGAAACAGCCGGCGGCGAGCGGCGACGTCCACCGCGTCGGCCGAGGCGGCGCAGGCCGTGAGCAGGAGCCCGGCCGCGGGCGGGGCCGGTGAGGGCGCCGCCGCGCACGCGATCACGTCGCCGATCGCGGCTTCGTCGCCGGGCGGGTCACCCGGCCACTGCGGCCAGCCGAGCGCTGCCGCCGGCTCGAACGCGGCGCCGGACCCAGCCCCGACCCCGTAGCAGGCCACCGCGCTGAAGAGGTAAGCCGAGCCGACCGCGAGCCGCTCGTCGCACCGCCCCGCGATGCCTGCGAGCAACACGCTGGCCGGGGCGTGCGCGGCCAGGAACGCGGCGGTGCGGGCGGCCGCGGCAACGGGGCCGAAGCCACAGAGCTCGATGCGGCAGGAGTCACCGAGCGCCGCCGCGAGCACCTGGCGTTCGCCGGCGGTCGGCACGAGCAGGAGGACAGGATGCATGGGCGAAAGCCGGGGTGGCGTGCCGCAGCCTGACGGCATGACAATGTTGAAAGCATAGTCGCGAGCCGAGGGAACGGCGGTGCTTGGCAGGCTTCCGGCCGCCATTTTCCGTCTTGCTGCCGAGGCCAGGGCGTGGGATTTTTCGCTCCCCTCAGGCCCTGCGACGAATGCGGCACCCACGGCACACCGGCGGCGATCTCGGTCATGTGGCGTGGCCGCTGGTTGGTCCAAGGCCGCTGGTGCAGCTGCCCGTGATCGCGGCACTGATGGTGGTCGCCTGGGGCACCGGCGTCGCGGCGCTCCAGGCGCATGCGGCGCCTCCCGCGGATGCGGCTGCTCTCGATCCCGCCCTCTCGGCCGACCGCCCCTGGACGCGGTTCCTGGCCGAGGCCTTTCCCGAGGGGATCGATCCGGAGCGGTCGCGCGAGCCCCCCTCGATCCGCGAGCCGGGTCCCGACACGGCCAACTACCCCAACAGCCCCGACACGCTGCCGCGGGGCGGTGTGTATCTCGAATACAGCCCGGTCTTCTACACGACCGCGATCAGCGGCATTCAGCCCGCTTCCTACAACGCCGAGTTTCTCCTGCGGATGGGGCTGACCGACCGGTTCGAGTTTCGGCTTTACTCCAGCGGCTTCACCTGGCAGGCGGCGGGGCTCGGCCTCGACGAGACCACCGGCTTCTCGCCCCTGGTCTTCGACGCGAAGGTTCACCTCTGGGCGGAGAACGAGGAGTGGTTCGTGCCGGCCACGGGCCTCGAGGTGTTCGTGCAGACACCCTGGGGCTCGCCCGCCTTCGACGCCGGCACGCAGCCCGGCATCCTGATGCTGTTTCGCAACACGCTCTTCTGGGGGCTGGTCGCCGAATACAACGTGGGCCTCGCCGCCGACTCCGCCCAGGACGGGCTAGTGCCGATCGACGTGATCCAGTGGTCGATCTCGAAGGAGATCACGGACGACTTTCACCTGTTCGTGCACGGGTTCCAGAACGAGTCGGCGCTGCCGCGGCTCTCGGCGCAGACGG
>CAMCPF010000411.1 GCA_945876515.1 Candidatus Kuenenia stuttgartensis | reverse complement strand
GGCCAGAAGAGCCGGTCGAGCAACCGCGGTGCCGTCGCGCTCACGTTGGCGGTGGCCACCGAATCCGTGGCGAACGCTGCCACGGGGGGCGATGGCGTGGGCATCGATAGGTGCTCGAAAACCGGGGCGAGAACCGTAGCCCGCCTGATGGCATCCTACCGCCGCAGGCCCACCTTCGAGGGCGGCGAGCCGACGCCCGGCGAAACGTGCACGAATCGGCCGTTCTATGCACGAAAAAACCTTGGAGCACCCGGATGGCGAGGCTAGAAGAGGCGGGTCCGGGAATCGAGCGTCGATGTCCGGTGTTTTCGGGCCCGCTCCGGTCGGCCCAGACTCCATGAGTTGGCTATGCGCATCCTCGACCTTTTGCCCCTCGCGTTCACGACCTTCGCCCTGGGGGGAGGTGTCGCCGGCGTCGCCCTGGCCGACCCGCCGGCCACCGCCCACGAAGCGCCTGCCGAGTCCGGGCAGCCGCTCAAGCAGGCGGTGCAGGAGACCATCAAGAGCGTGATCGGCGGCGAGGCCGCGGCCGCTGTGCAGGAGAAAGTGCAGGACGCCGTCGTCGGCGCGGTCCAAAGGACATCCGCCGAGGCAATGAAAGACGTGACGCTCGTCCTGCGGGTCTCCAAGGAGTTCATCCGGCAGCATGCGCCTCCGCCGGTCGAGGACGTCTCTCCGGTCGATCGGTGCCTGTTCGGCGCCCGGGTCACCGGGACGGCGACCACGACGGGCCGCCCGGCCGTGTCGATGAGCGACGATCACGGGAAGCCGGTATTCACGCTTCACTTCGCCGGCACGACCGTCACGCACACGGTCGCGACGAAGCGGCCGGTCAAGGCCTTCAACACCGGGCGAGCGGTGTTCGATGTTCACCGGGAGATCCGCTTTAGCGGCACGGAGTTCAGCGACGGCCCGGAAACGATCGAGTGCTCCTATGCTTCGACGCTCACTGGCCTGTCCGTGCCGCCGGGATTACGAGGCCGCATCGTGCGGAAGCACGCGCTGCCGGAGATCGCCAGGCACCGCCCGGCCGCCGATGCCATTGCGCTGGCGGACACGAAGGCGGAGATCCTCGAGAGCTTCGGCGAGCGGACCGACAAGCTGGTGGCCGATCTCAACGCAAACGTGCCCTGGAAGCAGACACTCGCCCTGCTGGCGCCGCAGGAGTCTGACTGGGTCGGAAGCTTTTCTGCCACGAAGGACTGGATCGAGGCCCGTTCGAGTCACCTGCACGGGCCCATTCCCGAACTCCCCGCGGAAGCGGCCACGCTGCAGGCTCCGATCGAACTCTGGGTGCTCGGCAAGCCGGACGCGGTGATGTCGGGCAAACTGCTGGCCCTGTGGGGCGTGAGCAACGTGGCGCTGGATCGCTTTCGCGATGTCACCCCCGCACCGGCCGCCGCGTTGGCCGCCGGGATCGAGCCGGCCGTCGTGGGCGACTGGTGGGTGATCCGCGTGGGAGCCGATCTGGCAGACCGCTTCCTGGACGGCCTGCAAAAGTGACGCTCCCGCCCTCGGGTGCCCTGCAGGCCCGAGGCCTTGCCGCGGAAGGCAGTCAGCCGCGGGCTTCCATCGTCGCCTTGATCTCCTTCACGGCCGTCGCCTCGGGCAGCCCCTTGTAGAAGGCGTCGAGCGGGTAGCAGCCGCTCCTGAGGCCGTGCCGGGGCGCCGTCGTGCAGTCGGAGAAGGTGCGGCAGATGCGGCCCCGGGTGGGCGGCCGGCCGGCGTGCGAGTCGGCCGGCAACTCGGGATAGGAGAGCACCATCCGTCCCAGGCCCACCGCGTCGATCCAGCCTCGGCCGACAGTGGCCTGCGCGGCGTGCACGAGATAATCCTGGAGATACGTGTAGGCCGATCCGACCATCACAAGATCGCCGACGGCTTCCTTGGCCCGGCGGGCGGCGTCGATCTGCCGCCACACGCCCAGCAGCGGATCCTCCGGCGGCGGGTAGCCGTCGGACGGCGGAAACGCCGCGGGCCGGATCACGTGGGGGACGGTGTAGGGCGAGCCGGCCGAGAGGTTGACCGCGACCACGCCCGAGTCGCGAAGCAACTTCAAGAGCGCGATGGGTTCGGTCAAGTCGATCACCAGCGGATCGGCTTCATCGACGCCGAAGCCGCAGTCGTAGGGCAGGGCGTCGCCGAACGGCCACGGCTCGCCGCGGCCCTCCACCATCCGCCAGGGCACGGTGTCGAAGAGTGAGAGCCGCACGCCCACGAGCAGCCCCGGGCACTCCGCCCGCACCCGCTGGATCAGCGTGGTGAGCAGCCGCGTGCGGCCGGCGAAGTCACCGCCAAACCGGCCCGGGCGGCGGCGGGCGGAGAGGAACTCGTGCACGAGATAGCCGTGGCAGGCCTTGATGTCCACCATGTCGAACCCGGCCGCTGCCGCGTCGCGAGCCGCGCCGAGATAGGCCTCGATCAGCCGTTCAACGTCGTCGTCGGAGACCACGCACGATCCGGCGGCGGGATCCAGGTTCTGCCGCGCATCGAGGATCGGATGGTGAAACGCGATCCGGGGCGCGAGGCCCGCGGCGGTGGGCCGGCTGAATCGGCCGGAGTGGGTGAGCTGCAGGGCCACGATCAGGTCGCCGTCGTCGCCGTGGGCCGCGCGGTGGGCCGATCGCACGGCGTCGAGCACCTCCGCGAAGCCCTCGCGGCCGCAAGCGGGCGCACAGAGTTGGTTGGGGTTGGCCCTGCCCTCGGGCACGACTGCCACCGCCTCGCCCCCCCAGATGAGCTTGGCGCCGCTCGCGCCGAAGTGCCGCCACCGGCGAAGCAGAATCTCGGTGGGCTGGCCGTCGGGTGAGGCGTCCCAGCCTTCCATCGGATGGATCACCCAGCGATTGCCGGCGGTGCGGCCGCCGAGCGGCAGCGGCCGTGCCAGCGGCGAGCCCGCGGCCGCCGAGAGTGGCTCGTCATCGAGGGGGATCGGGGCGGCGAGCGTCGCGAGATGCTCGCGCAACTCGACGACGGAACGAAATCGGGCAACCCGAGGGAACATAGGAATCAGTATGCGCGAAATGCGTGCGTTGAACATGCTCTGCGGATCGCTCGCGGCTCGTTCGGGTGGGCTCGGGGTTGCCCGTGCCC
>CAMCPF010000410.1 GCA_945876515.1 Candidatus Kuenenia stuttgartensis | reverse complement strand
AGGCGAGCGAGCCGCCGCTGCCCCAACTTGATACTCCACGCGAAAGCCGACGTTCCCGAGCTTCACGACGGAACCCGACGAGACGGGCGTGGCCACCCGCGGCTCGAGTTGGCGGCCGTCGACGAACGTGCCGTTGGTCGATTCGAGATCCCGGATGCAGACCTGCCCAGCTTCGTTGCGGAAAAACTCGCAGTGGCGGCGACTGACCGAGTCCTTGGGGATTCGCAGCTTGACGTCCGCGGCGTCGGAGCGGCCGACGAGCACCGGCAGGCCCTTGGAGTGAACCCGCGGCCCTGACGAACCCTTGAAAACGAATCGCACGTCCATCGAAAGTGTCGCGCGGAGGCGGAGATTGCCCGACGCAGTTCGGGCCGCGACGACCGCGCGGAAACCGAACCCTACGAGCCTTGGAGTTTACCGCCGCCGGCGCCCGAGGAAATCGCTCTTTGCCCATCCCCCCCAGAAACCGCCCGAACCCCGGCCCCTGACCTTGCGACGCCTTCTGGCCGCCCTATAATCGCGGGGTTCCCGGGGAGGTTCGGCCGCAGGGCCGATCGCTCCTTTCAGCGGCACGCCGCGGGTGTAGCTCAGTTGGTAGAGCACCACGTTGCCAACGTGGTTGTCGTGGGTTCGAATCCCATCACCCGCTTCCTGTTCTCCCGCCCCTCGCCTCCACGTCCCTCCGGAAACGCCGATGTCGTCCAGTTCGTCCGATGCGGCCACGGCCGTCGCCTCGCCTGTGGGCGAGGATGAAGCCCGGCCGCTCGATCTCGAGGTCTCGATCGAGGAGGTATCCACCTGCCAGCGTCGCGTGAAGGTCACGGTTCCCAGGGCCGACATCGACCGCTACCGCGACGACGCGATCGGCGAACTGATGCCCTCGGCGCTGTTGCCGGGATTCCGGCCGGGGCGGGCGCCGCGTCGGCTGGTCAGCAGTCGCTTCAAGAGCGAACTCGCCGACCAAATCCGCTCCAAGCTCGTCACCGATGCGATGACGCAGGTCTCCGAGAGCGGCAAGCTGGCCCCGATCAGCGAGCCCGATCTCGACCTCGGCGCGGTCGTGCTGCCGGAGGACGGGCCGCTGACATTCGAGTTCGCGATCGAGGTCCGTCCGGAGTTCGAACTGCCGAAGTGGAAGGGCCTGTCGATCACCCGCCCGGCTCGCGAGATCGGCGCCGCCGACGTCGACGAGGCACTGGGCAACATCTTGCGGGAACGAGGTCGCTACGTTCCCTCGACCAGCCTGCCGGCGGCCGGCGACCTCATCGTGGCGAACCTCCGGTTCAGCCACGGCGACGAGCCCCTTTCCGAGGCTCGCGACATGGAGATCGTCGTGCGGCCCAAGCTCTCCTTCGCCGACGCCGAACTCGAGGGCTTCGCCGCCCTGGTCGCCGAGGCCAAGCCCGGTGGCACGGTGACCTCGACGGTGCGGGTCTCCGACGAGGCCGCCGTGGAGGAGCTGCGGGGCAAGGACGTCACGCTTGCCCTGGAGTTGCTCGACGTCAAGAAGCACGAACTGCCCACGCTCACGCCCGCGACGCTCGAGGAACTCGGTGGCTTCGAGAGCGAAGAGGCCCTCCGCGGAGCCGTCACCCGGCAGCTCGAGGGCCAGCTTGAGTGGCATCGTCGCAAGCAGGTGCGACAGCAGGTGGCCGCGGCGCTGACGGCCTCGGCCGCGTGGGACCTGCCCCCCGACCTGCTCCGCCGCCAGGCGCAGCGGGAGCTCGAGCGGGCGATCCTCGAACTCCGGCGGAGCGGCTTCGACGACGACTCGATCCGGCGTCACGTCAACGAACTGCGGCAGACGGTGATGGCGAGCACCGCTCGGGCCCTGAAGGAACACTTCATCCTCGAGCGGATCGCCGAGGAGGAGAAGATCGCAGACGAGCCGGCCGACTACGACGCCGAGATCCGGGCGATCGCAGCCCAGTCGGGTGAGTCGCCCCGTCGCGTCCGCGCCAGCCTCGAGCGGCGTGGCCTGATGGACGTGCTCCGAAACCAGATCATCGAGCGAAAGACGATCGACCTGATCACCTCCGAGGCGAAGTTCAAGGACGTCCCCTTCGAGTTCCCGAAGCCCGACACCGAGGCGGTCGATCATGCCGTCTGCGGCGTGGTGGTGGGCGAGGAGGAGATCCCGGTCGCCACCCATGCCGAAGCTGCGGCCCGACCCGGTGGCCGCTGATGATCCGCCGGCTCCCGTCCGACCCGCCCCGTTTCCTCCTCTCCGGCGACCAGCATCCGATGACCAGCCCCTCGCTTCCCCGAGCCTCATCCGCCCAGCGCGACTACCAGCGGCAGCGGACGATGACCCTCGGCGACTTGTTGCTCGAGAACCGGATCGTCTTCCTCCAGGGGGAGATCTACGACGGCAACGCCAACGAAGTGGTGATGAAACTGCTCTATCTCCAGAGCGATAACCGCCGCAAGGACATCCACTTCTACATCAACTCGCCCGGTGGCAGCGTGACGGCCACGATGGCCATTTACGACACGATGCAGATCCTCTCCTGCCCCGTGGCCACCTACTGCGTAGGCCTGGCGGCCAGCGGCGGGGCCGTGCTCCTGGCCGGTGGCACCAAGGGCAAGCGGTTCGCCCTGTCCCACGCCAAGGTCATGATCCACCAGCCTTACGGCCAGGTGGGGGGGCAGGTGAGCGACATCGAGATCCAGGCTGACGAGATCATCAAGACCCGCGCCGTGCTCAACGAGATCCTGGCGGGCCACACCGGCCAGCCGATCGAGCGGATCGCCAAGGACACCGACCGCGACCGCTACCTGACCGCCGCCGAGGCCAAGGAATACGGCCTCGTGGACGAGGTGCTCGCCAAGCCGCCGGTCGAGGCGACCGAAGAGTCCGACTGACCCGCCGGCCACCCCGGCCCGCCCGAGACCCTGCCCATGCCACTGATCCCCTACGTGATCGAAAAGAGCGGCCGCGAAGAGCGGGCGATGGACATCTACTCCCGCCTGCTCAAGGACCGGATCATCTTCCTGGGCACCCAGGTCAACGACGAGGTGGCCAACGCGATCGTCGCCCAGATGCTGTTCCTGCAGTCCGACGATCCCAAGGCCGACATCCACCTCTACATCAATTCGCCCGGTGGGAGCGTCACCGCAGGCCTCGCCATCT
>CAMCPF010000409.1 GCA_945876515.1 Candidatus Kuenenia stuttgartensis | reverse complement strand
GCTGGTCGCCGAGGTGGGCACGAGCTTCACCTTCGCCCGCGAGGACGGGCCCGGGCCGGTGGGTGAGCCCCGATTCGAGCAGAACTTCATCCGGCTCGCCGACGGCACCAACATCAACACGCCCGGCGCGCTGGCCCCGGGGGTAGTCGTCAACAACTTCGATATCGCGCTCTGGGCCGTGGATGCCGCCTGGAAGTGGCGGGGCTTCAGCGCTAATGGCGAATACTACTTCCGCCAGCTCTCCAACATCTCAGGCACCGGTCCGCTGCCGACGCGGATCGTCTACAACCACGGTTACTATCTCGAGGGCGGCTATATGCTGATTCCGGGGCGGTTCGAGGCGAACGCCCGCACGTCGCAGATCTTCGGTGACTACGGGCCGAGCCGCGAGTATGCCGGCGGCGTGAACTGGTTTCCCAAGGGAAGCCACAACTGGAAGTGGACCTTCGACTGTGCGCAGATCTATCAGTCGGCCGCGCAAAACGCCGGGCCCAACTACATCGCCGGTGAGACGGGCGTGTTGTTTCGGTTGCAGTTGCAGGCGGCGTTCTAGTTTCACGCTCGTCGGGCCATCCATGGCCCCCGCGAGCGTGGCGAGGCGGAGGGCCAGCCGATCAGAGCCTACTCCCCGATCACCTTCACCAGCACCCGCTTGGGCCGGCGGCCGTCGAACTCGCCGTAGAAGATTTGCTCCCAAGGCCCGAAGTCGAGCTTGCCGGCCGTGATCGCCACCACGACGTCGCGGCCCATCACCTGCCGCTTCAAATGCGCGTCGGCGTTGTCCTCGCCGGTGCGGTTGTGGTGATACGCCTTCGGGTCGGCGTCGAAGGGAGCCAGCTTTTCCAGCCAACGGGCGTAGTCCTCGTGGAGGCCGGATTCATCGTCGTTGATGAACACGCTGGCCGTGATGTGCATCGCGTTGACGAGGCACAGGCCCTCCTGGATGCCGGAGCGGGCCACGAGGGCCTCCACCTGGGGCGTGATGTTGAGGAAGGCCATCCGGGCCGGGAGATTGAACGTCAGGTGCTCGGTGAGAGATTTCATGAGCGCACGGCCCGAGGGGAAGCATCACTTATGGAGAATCAGTTTGCCCGCGCGGGTGAGCGTGAGCCGGTAGATCTCGCCGCGGTGGCGAATCCGCACCTCAGTGCGGCCGCCCAGGAGCGTCTCGGAACTTATTTCCAGCGGTGGAGCCTGCGCCGGAGCGTCGGCAGTCGATGGCGGGCCGGCGTGAGGCGGCATGGCAGCCTCAGGGGGCACCGCCGGGCAAGCGTCCGAGTCGCGAACGCCGCTTTTTTCAGGTTTTCGCATTTTCGAACCTGACCCTGAAAAAATGCTTGACAGCGATGAACAAAGCCATAAGATAACCGCAGTGAGATTGAATCTCACTATCCAGGTCATGCGGCGGCCCGTCAAGTGGCGTTCGCGGCATAAGCCAGGATCAAGCCAGCCAGCCTCGGGTTCGACCCGTCCGCCAGCCAGCCACCTGCATGGCACTTCGTCATGCAACCGCGGTGATCCGTCGGGATCGCTGGCGGCGCTGGCCCTCTCCCTGGCCAGGCTCCGGCGAACCCCGCCCTCTGCGGAGCGGCGTTCAACAACCAAGGAATTGGAGCGATGAACATGGCGAGCGGATGGAATTGGATTTCGGCCAGGATCCAGCGGATGGGCATCGTTGCCTGCCTCCTGGCGATGCACGGGATGGTCGCCTGCCAGGCGCAGTCGCTGACCGTGCCCTTCACGGAGGTCTTCGCCGCGGATGCGGCGAACTGGGCGATCGACGCAGCGGGCACGGCTGCCTCGTGGAACGGAAATGGAGGGCCGGCCAACGGCACGTTCATCTCGCGGGCCGGAAGTGGTCCCGACACCGGTTTCGGCCAGTTCGTGAGCGGTCCGATCCTGTTTCGCGGCCAGGACTCGTTCAACTCGAGTGCCGACCGGTTCGTCGGAAACTGGATCACGGGTGGCGTCGGCAGCTTCAGTGTCGATGTGTTTCACAACCACTCGGCGGCGCTCCTCTTTCAGATTCGGCTGGCCAACCCGAACAACAGCCCCGGGGCCAGTTCGGTAAACGTGTCCGTGAGCCCTGGGGCGTGGACGACGCTCACCGTGCCGATTGTGGACTCCGCCGCCGTCTTCCAGACCTATGGCCAGTTGGGTAATCCCCCGAACGCCAGCGCGTTCAGCGAGATCTTTTCGAGCATCGGGAATATCCAAGTCGGCCTGGCCCCGGGCCAGGTGGGCGGAACAGGCCTCGGGTCCAGCGTGACCCTGGGCATGGCCAATCCATCGATCGCCGCCGTACCCGAGCCCGGCACCTGGGCCGTGGTGGGGGCTGCGGCCGTCGCGGCCGGCGTGCTGCGGCTGCGTCGTGTGCGAGGCCGCCATGTCGCGTGAGCCGGCCTGCTGCCGCGGGTTTTCGCTCGTCGAACTGTTGGTGGTGATGGCGATCATCGCCACGCTCACCGGTCTGCTGCTGCCTGCGGTGCAGTCGGCCCGCGAAACCGCCCGGCGGACGCAATGTGGGCTCAACCTGCGGCAGATCGGGCTTGCCGCCCACCTCCACGACAGCGTGAAGCGGCGGCTCCCGGGTAGCCTCGGCGAGCAAGGTGAAAGCTGCCTCGTGCCATTGCTGCCGTTTCTCGAGGAGGGCACCCTTCATGCTCGCTTCGACGCGACGAAGCCGCTCGCCGACGTGGCGAACAAGGAGTTTCGGGAGTCGCGGATCACCGGCTTCGTTTGCCCGTCGATGGTGGTGCCGACGCCGGCGCCGGCGCCCGGCTGGAGCAGCTATGCCCTCTGCACAGGCAGCGGCTACGGCCACTTCATCAACTCCTGGCACCCCGAGTACCACAACGGCGTCATCATCCAGCCGAACAAGGGAAAGGTCGCACTCAGGAACGTTTCGGCGGCGGATGGGACGACGAAGACCCTGCTCGGCGGGGAACTGGATTACGGTCTGGGGCTGATCCCGGGCTTCGGCAACGGCGGCCTGACCCGCTGGGCTGAGGGCTATCCGTTTCAAAGCTCCGCCTCGACGGCCGGCGTGTTCAACGCCACCCGGCTGATCACCGGCTTTCGCGAACTCGACACCTTCCGCAGCGACCACCCCGGCGGCGTGCAGATGGTGTTTTGCGACACCTCGGTGCGATTCGTGCCGGAGA
>CAMCPF010000408.1 GCA_945876515.1 Candidatus Kuenenia stuttgartensis | reverse complement strand
ACACGCCTTCGACCACGAGCGGATGCTGGGCACGATCTGCCACGGCCTCTACACACCCTGCACGGGCTGCTTCCATCCCTCGGCCTGGATGGCCACCAAGAAGCCGCTCGAGCCCTACCGTCAGGACCTCGACCGGGCCGAGGCCCTGCTCGACGAGGCCGGCTGGATCGACCGCGACAACGACGGGATCCGCGACCGCGAGATCGACGGGGTGAGCGTCCCCTTCGAGTTCACGATCCTCTGCGGCCAGCAGCCGATGGCCCTGGAGATCTGCACGCTCCTGCAGCAGAGCCTGGAGCGGATCGGCGTGCGCGTGAACGTCAAGCCGACGGAGTTCACCGTGCTCCAGCAGCTGCTGCTCGAGAAGAAGTTCGACGCCTCGTTCGGCGGCTGGGGCGCCGGCGCCGACCCCGACACCTCGTCCAATATCTGGGCCACCGATGAGGGGCGGAACTTCGGCAGTTACTCCAATCCTGAGGTCGATCGGCTGTTCGTGGAGGGCCGCACCGAGGTCGACCGGGCCAAGCGGGCCGAGAAGTACGCCCGCATCCAGGAGCTCCTCTGGGAGGACCAGCCCTACACCTGGCTCTACTGGCGGAACAGTTTCCACGGCTTCTCGAAGGACGTCCGCGGCTACGTCTTCAGCCCCCGCGGCCCCTTCCACTACTCCCCCGGCTTCGGCAGCCTCTGGACGCCCGTGCCATGAGCGATTGCCCGCAGGTCGAGCAGCACGGGGACTGTCCCGAGGACGTTTGGCGCAGGCTTTGCCCGAATACAAGCCCCCTTGCGCGAGCAAGGGGGATGACGCCCGCCATTCAGGACAGCCCAGGCGGCACAACGCCAAGCGAGATGGCTCGTGTCATCCCCCCGGCTCGCGCCGGGGGGCTTCTATGCGGAACGTCTGCCGAACTCAACTCCCGGCATGACCGCGGCGAACCTCCGGCTCGATCGCACCGGTGCCCACCATGATCCATCACCTCCTGCGTCGGCTGGCGCTGGGGCTGGTGACGCTCGTCCTGATCTCGTTCGTGGTCTACGGGCTGATCCGCTCGATCCCCGGCACGCCGCTGACGGTGGCCGTCGCCCAGACCGACCCCAGCCGCCGGCTCAACCCCGCCGACCTCGAGCGGATGAAGGCCGCCTACGGTCTCGACAAGCCCTGGCACGAGGCCTACTTCGTCTGGCTCGGCAACGTGCTGCGGGGCGACCTGGGCCGGAGCATCTCCCGCAAGGCCCCCGTCACGCAGCTGATCGGCGAGCGGATCGGGCCCACGCTTGCCCTCTCGGCCGGGAGCCTCTTGATCACCTGGGCCCTCTCGATCCCGCTGGGGCTCTACGCCGCCGCCCGCAGCGGCTCGGCCGACGAGCGGGGCGTGAGCCTCGTGCTCTACATGCTCTACTCCGTGCCCACCTTCGTGGCGGCCCTGGCCCTGCAACTCGTGTTCTCGGTCTGGTCCGAGGGGAAGCCCTGGGAGCTGCCGCTGTTCGGCATGACGAGCGGCCTGCCGCACGCCTCCACCGCCGCCTGGCTCGCCGACGTGGCCCGGCACGCGATCCTGCCCTTGGTCTGCATGACCTACGTCAGCCTCGCGTGGTATTCGCGGTTCATCAACACGAACCTTCAGGAGGTGCTCCGCCAGGACTACATCCGCACGGCGCGGGCCAAGGGGGCGGGGCCGGTGCGGGTGCTCGTGCATCATGCCTTCCGCAACACGCTGATCCCGCTGGTCACGCTCCTGGGCCTGTCGCTGCCGGCCCTGCTCGGCGGCTCTGTGATCGTGGAGCAGATCTTCACCTGGCCCGGCATGGGCCGGCTTTTTTTCGAGAGCCTGCGGGAGCGGGACTATCCCACGATCATGGGACTGACGCTGCTGTTCAGCATGCTCACGCTCGCCGGCCAGCTCCTGGCCGACGTCCTCTACGCCTGGGTGGACCCGCGGGTGAGCATGGAATGACGGCCGCCGCCCCGACACCCGCACCGCCCCGGGGCTTCTGGGCCGAGGCCTGGAACCGCTACCGGCGGATGCCGCTCTCGATGACCGCGCTCGTGTTCGTCGGCCTGCTGGGGGTGATCGCGGTTCTGGCGCCCGTGATCGCCGGCACCAAGCCTGTCGTCTGCCGCTACAAGGGACGGATCTCCTTCCCCTGCCTGGCCTACTACAACCGGGCCTGGGAGCCGGTGGTCTTCGCGACCGACAAGTTCCGCGGCGAGTATCCGCGGAACCTCCGCGACAAGGATCCCGACAGCTGGGCCGTGTGGCCGCTCGTGTTCCAGGATCCCTACCGGGCCGTGCGGGCCGACGAGTGGCCGGGGCTGCCGGGAAACCCGGCCCGCGACGAGGGGCGTCCCAGCCGCCGCAACCTGTTCGGCACCACCCAGGCGGGCGTGGACGTGTTCGCGAAGATGGTCCACGGCACGCTCGTGGCCCTGCTTGTCGGCTTCGTCTCGATGGGGATCGCGGCCACGATCGGGATCACGGTCGGGGCGCTGGCCGGCTACTTCGGCGGCTGGGTGGATGCGGTCGTGAGCCGGGCGACGGAGGTGGTGATGTGCGTGCCGTCGCTCGTCCTGATCCTCGCGCTCCTGGCGATCGTGGAGAAGCCCACGATCTGGAAGATGATGGCGGTGCTCGGCCTGACCGGCTGGACGGGCATCTCGCGGCTGATGCGCGGGGAGTTCCTGAGGCTCAAGTCGGCGGAGTTCGTCACGGCCGCCCGGGCGGTGGGCGCGGGCCCAGGCCGGATCATCCTCCGCCACGTGCTCCCCAACGCCCTGGCTCCGGTGATGGTGCCGATCACCTTCGGGATCGCTGCCGCGATCCTTACAGAGAGCGGCCTGTCATTCCTCGGATTCGGTCAGCCGCCGCCGTCGGCGAGTTGGGGGTCGCTCCTCAACGATGCCCGCTCGAACCTCAAGATGTGGTGGCTGGTGTTCTTCCCCGGCACGGCGATCTTCCTGACCGTGCTGGCCTTCAACCTCGTGGGCGAGGGGCTGCAGAAGGCCACCGACCCGCGGCTCCGGGAGGCGCGAAAGTGATGCTGCTCGTCGTGAATAGCCAAGGGTCAACTGAGGTGTACCGGGGTAGCCCGTGCCATCTCGCCGGACGCTCGCTTCAGGCATCCTGCCTTCCGCTCACTCGGAGGAAACCTCGCTCCGCAATCCTTGCTG
>CAMCPF010000407.1 GCA_945876515.1 Candidatus Kuenenia stuttgartensis | reverse complement strand
CCCGCAGTTCTACGAGCCGGTCGTGGCCTCGCTCGGCGCCCAGGGCATGGCCGACGAGTCGGTCGCCCCCCGACGGATCGTCGTGGAGAAGCCCTTCGGCACCGACCTGAACACGGCCCGGGCCCTCAACGAACGGCTCCACGCAGTGTTCCGAGAGAGCCAGGTGTTTCGGATCGACCACTACCTCGGCAAGGAGTCGGTCCAAAACATCCTCGCGCTCCGGTTCGCCAACACGATCTTCGAGCCGATCTGGAACCGCCGCTACATCGACCACGTGCAGATCACCGTGGCCGAGGAGGTCGCCGTGGGCCGACGGGGAGGCTACTACGACTCGGCCGGCGTGCTCCGCGACATGTTCCAAAACCACATCCTTCAGCTGCTGATGGTCACGGCCATGGAGGCCCCGGCCCGGTTCAACGCCACGGCGGTGCGAAACGAGAAGGTGAAGGTGCTTGAGGCGATCCGGCCGCTCGACTTGGGCGAGGTGGCCGCCGCCGGCGTCCGTGGCCAGTACCGCGGCTACCTCGCCGAGCCGGGCGTGCCGCCCACGAGCCGCACGGCCACCTTCGGGGCGATTCGCCTGGAGATCGACAACTGGCGGTGGCAGGGCGTGCCCTTCTATCTGCGGAGCGGCAAGGCGATGAGCTGCCGCACGACGCAGATCGTGATCGAGTTTCGGCAGCCGCCGCTGGAGCTGTTCAAGGGTGGCCGCTCCGCGTTTCACCGCGAGGCCAACCGGCTGGTGATCCAGATCCAGCCGGCCGAGGGCATCCAGCTCCACTTCCACACCAAGGTGCCCGGCGGCGGGATGCGGCTCCGCTACACCGACCTCGAGTTCAGCTACTCCCGCGAGTTCGCCGGCCGCCTGCCCGAGGCCTACGAGCCGCTCCTGCTCGACGTGATGCACGGCGACGCCAGCCTGTTCGCCCGGGCCGACGAGGTGGAGAAGTCGTGGGAGATCATCGACCCCTTCGTGCGGGCCTGGGGCTCGATCGACATGCCGCCGGTGCCCGCCTACGAGCCCGGCGACTGGGGACCGATGGAGAGCGTGGAGTGGATGGCCGCCCAAGGGCGAACCTGGTTCGATCAGTGCCCGGTGCTGACGTAGGCCGCTCCGGCCGGGGCGTGATCCGGGTACCATGGCGATCGCCATGACCCCCGCCCTTGCCTCCGACCGCCGCCCGCTCGCGCTCGGCGGCGTGCTGCTCGCCTCGCCGTTCGTGCAGGCGGCGCTCTCGGGCTACAGCGACCGGGCGATGCGGGTGCTGGCCCGCCGCCACGGCGCCGCCTACGCGCTCGGCGAGGTGCTGCTCGACCAGTTCGTCGCGACGGCCAAGCAGGGCCGCAAGACACCCCCCCGGCTCGCCCTGGCCGCCGAGGAACATCCCGTCGGGGGCCAGTTGATGGGGGCGAACCCCGACGACTTCGCCCCGGCGGCCCGCCGGCTCGTCGCCGAGGGCTACGACGTGATCGACATCAACTTCGGCTGCCCGGTCAAGAAGGTGCTGGGCCGCTGCCGCGGCGGCTTCCTGCTCTCGCAGCCTGCCACGGCCCTCGAGATCGTGGGGCGGGTGCGGGACGCGGTGCCCCCCGGGATTCCCGTCACGCTCAAGATGCGGCGCGGCCTCGACGACTCGGCCGAGAGCCGCGACCACTTCTGGACGATCTTCGACGGCGCTTTCGCCCGCGGCGCCGCGGCGATCACCGTGCATGGCCGCTCGGTGGAGCAGCGGTACAGGGGCCCAAGCGACTGGGGCTTCCTCCGGGAGGTCAAGCGGCATGCGGGCGACCGCACCGTGATCGGCTCGGGAGATCTCTTCTCGGCGGAAGCCTGCCTGGCGATGCTCACCGAGACGGGCGTCGATGGCGTGAGCGTGGCCAGGGGAGCGATCGGGAATCCGTGGATTTTCCAACAGGCGCTCGCCCTGGTGGAGGGCCGCCCGCGGCCGCCGCAGCCGACGGTCTTCGAGCAGCGCGAGGTGCTCCACGAGCACTGGGCCCTGGCCGAGGAACTCTACGGCGAACAGGTCGCCGGCCGCTCGATGCGAAAGTTCGCCATCAAGTATGCCCGGCTCCACCCCGAGCATCGCGCCGTCCGCGACGCCTTCGTGGCGGTCAAGGCGGCGGCCGACTGGCAGGCCGTGCTCGACCACCTCTACGCCACCGACGCGCCGGGCCGCGATCCCTCCGGCGACATCGACGAGACAGCCCAATGTGGTGCCGATCCACAAGAGGAGCAGTGACTCCGCGAGGGGTTGCCCATGCCAATCGAGCGGCGTAGGAACCCGAGCGCAGCAAGGATTGCGGAGCGAGGTTTCCTCCGAGCGACTGAAGGGCAGGATGCCCTGAGGGAGCGTCCAGCGAGAGGGCATGGGCAACCCCGAGCCCGCGTTATTCACGAACGTCCGGGCGACGGGGACTGGGCAATTCCGAGCCTGCGCTACCCAAGGCCCGACGCGAGCCCCGACGCCAGCCCCACCTCGATCTCCACCCGCACCGTCGCATCCGGTTCGATCGCCAGCCGTGACTCGAGCACAGCGCGGGTCTGGTCCGGCATCACGCCCGCCGCGATCCAGCGACCGAGCGCCCAGGCCGCCGCACCGCGGATGACGGCATCGTCGTCGGCCAGGGCTGCCGCGAGTGCCGCGAACGATGACGGGTGCGGCCGGTTGCCGAGCACGACCGCCGCCGATCGCAGCAGCCCCCGCCGCTTGGCCCGCAGGATCGGCGAGCCGCCAAACCGCTGGCCAAAGCCACGCTCGTCGAGCGCGAGCACCTCGGCGAGCGGGAGCGACGCCTGCCCGCCCCGCGGCTGAAACGCCGGCTCCGCCGAACCTGGCGCGTGACGGTTCCAGGGGCAGACCTCCTGGCAGACGTCGCAGCCGAAGATCCAGTCGCTGAGCTCCTCACGCCGCTCTCGTGCGATCGGCCCGTGGTCCTCGATCGTGAGCGCGGAGATGCACTTCGAGGCATCCAGCACCCGGGGCGCGGGGAAGGCGCCGGTGGGGCAGGCATCGAGACAGGCGGTGCACGTCCCACAGTGGTCGGTTTGGAGCGGCGCGTCGGGAGGCAGCACCACGTCGGTGACGAGCGAGGCGAGCAGGAAGTAGCTGCCAGCCCGAGGGTCGATCAGCATCGTGTTCTTGCCGAACCACCCTAGGCCCGCCAGCCAG
>CAMCPF010000406.1 GCA_945876515.1 Candidatus Kuenenia stuttgartensis | reverse complement strand
GTAGCCGTGACGGCCCGGAGGGCGTCGTAGGGCGAGATGCGTTCATCGGGCCCGACCACCCTGCCGGTGCCCGACAGCCGGTTCACGCCGGCGTCGACGAGCGCCAGGATCGACGGCACCGGCGAGACCGGCGCGTCGTGGGAATAGGTGAAGGGCAGGCCCGCCCGCAGGAACGTCCGCGAGGCCATCGCCCCCGACGACCGCTCCGGCCCCCAGAGCCTGACCACCGCGTCGCCGCCCGGGATGATCCCCGCGGTCAGAAAGCTCGGGATTGCTCCGCACGCCTTCATCCGTTCGATCTGGTCAGGCCGCAGCCACGTGGCGTGGACGAACACGGGGCGATGATCGTGCATCCCGTGCTTCTTCACCGCCTTGTCGATCGCCGAGAGCGCCTGGTCGGCGGCGGCGTCGCCGTTCATGTGCATGTGGATCTGCAGTTCGGTCGGCCAGTATTTGTCGAACACGGCGTCGAGCACCTCGTCGGGGATCTGCCGGTAGCCGGCGAAGACCCCGGTCTTGCCGGGCGGGTTCTCGGTGTAGGGCTGCGTGAACCAGGCCGTGTCGAGGCTACCGTCGAGCCAGAACTTCACGCCGCCGAGCCGCACGCGGTTGACGTACCGCCGGTCGAGGTCGGCCCGGGCCGCGCGGAGTTTTTCCAGCGTGCCATCGGCCTGCGGGTTGTACTGCGTGCCCACGCCGTAGGCGGCGGCGAGCGTGTCGTCGAGTGCGGAATCTTTCGCGGCCACGTAGAGGTCGATCGGGAGCAGCTGCTTGTCGATCGCGTTGACCACGATCCCGATGTCGTCGTTGCCCAGGCCGAGGCCGGCCTCCATCGCGGTCGTCTGCCCGTGGCTCGCCCAGACCTCGGCCGCCCCGGTGATCGCCCGGGCGGCCAGTTCGCCGGTGAACGGCGGTCGCTTGCTGCGGACGGCATTGAGGGCGGTCTCCTCCATCGGCCCCAGAAGGGATTTGCCGTCGGCCTTGCGGGCGAAGGCTCCGCCCGTCGGGTCGGGCGTGTCGGCCGAGATCCCGGCGGCCCGGAAGGCGGCGGCGTTGGCGGCTCCCAGATGGCCCGAGGAGTCGACCACCATCACGGGCCGGTCGGCCGAGATCCGATCAAGTTCCTCGCTCGTGGGCGGCCGCCCTTCCGCGAGCGCCCGCGCCTGGTAGCCGAAGCCCACGATCCAGCCTTCGGGCGGCGTTCGTTCCGCCTGCTTCTTCATCCGGGCAACGACGTCGGCGATGTCGGGAACGCCGAACAGGTTGGCGTCGACGAGGTTCTTGCCGAAGTAGACGAAGTGGCCGTGGGTGTCGATGAAGCCCGGCAGCAGCGTCTTGCCGCCGAGGTCCACCATCCTGGTGGCGGGGCCGGCGTGGCCGCGGGCTTCCGCCATCGGGCCCACGAAACTGATCCGCCCGTCCTTCACCGCCAGTGCCTCGACCAGCTCCGGTTCGCGGCCGCGCATCGTGATGATGGGGCCGCCGGAGTAGATCGTGTCGGCGGCTTCAGCGGCTGCGACAGTGGCCTGGAGTGCCACCACGAAACAGATCCCCGCCAGCGCGGTCCGGATGCCCGTCATGCCACACTCCTCGTGCCCGAGCCCGGCCGCCACGTCAGGCGCGGTCCGAGACCGCCCGCAGGCCGGAGGGCATGAGTGTAGCCGCCGCGAGATCGATCGCGGGCGGGCCGTGGCTCACCAGCGGCGTTCGACGCCGAGATTGGCCCCGTGGAGAAACAGGATCCCACCACTGACGAGCGACGTGCCGCTGGCGGGGGTGTTCGAGAAGTCCCACTGGTCCGGGGCGAGGGCGAGCCCGTCCAGCCAGATGAGGTTGTAGCCGGCCCGAAGTCCCCAATGGTCGGTCAGCCGGTAGATGGCCGACACGTTCACCATCGACAACAGGCTGACGCCGCCCGCCGACGCGCTGGTCGGCTCACGGAAGACCTGGCCGGGAGCGAGCGGGCTGGTGATCGGGCCCGAGGTCTGCGACATGACCGTGCCGGCGAGGCCGGCTTTCGCGGTGCCTTCGAGTGCCCAGCGGTCCCAATCCCGCCGCCGCCGCAGACCGAGCTGACCACCGATCAGGTTCGAGGAGCTCTGCACGCGATAGGGACTCGCCGGCTCGCCTGCGCAACAGGTCACGTTCAGGCTGGCCTCCTCTTCCAGCCCCGCCCAGAAGGCGCCGCAGAGCACGTCGCAGCACCGGCAGAAGCCGCTCCCTTCATCGCAGCGGGAGTGGAAGACGTTGGCTTCCACGATGTTGAGCGAGGAGGCATACGTGGGCTGGATGCTGTCGGCGGTCGCCCAGCCGGGCACCGCCCCTGCGATCGGGCCGGGCACCGCGACCTGGTTCACCCCCGCCACGCCGGCATCGGCCCACATGCTCCAAAGACCGAGGTAGCCGACCTCCCAGCCCACGCTGTCATCGACCCGGCGACCGTACAGCACCCGCACGCCCGGTGCCACGGGCGACTGAAGGTCACCGGTGTCGAGCAGCACCGCGCCCGGAGTCGGCGAGGCCGAACTGCCTTCCGCAATCGGCCGGTTGATCGTGGCGTTGTCGCGTTGAAGGAACAGGGCGTCGAACACGACGTAGGTGGGCCACTGCGGGCAGCGGGCCCCATACCCGGCCAGCGCGTCGCCGACGGCTGGCGTCGGCTCATCGGCCAGGGCGGGCGCGGCCGCGACAGCGCCTGGCAGGGTCACAACGCCGGGATCCTGCGCCACGAGCGGCAGCGAGACTGCCGCGGCGAGAAGCGCGACTCCGGAGATCGATAGACGCCTTTCCATGAACACTTTCCCCTCCCCAGAATGCATCCCGGGCCCCTCGAGGCACGCAAACCCCCTCCCCTGTCTATCGTCCGGCAACAGCCTCAGATTGAGCCCGCGACGCCACTTACCCAGACCTGGGTGTGGCGGTCGTCCCGTTCCCGTTGGCCATGGAAACGGCGGAGGTTATGCGGCCTCTGGAGCCGGACGAACGTCGGCGTTACCGCCTCGGCCGAGAGGTGGCGATCCGGAGGTTTCGGGAGAATGCGGAGAATGTCTGGGCGACCGAGCCATCGCGGTTGATCACCCTCACGCCTCGTTGGGAGCCTCCCTCGGCCTGCGTGGCGAAGATCTGGTCGGCGACCCCGTTGCCGTCCGTGTCGATCGCCACGGCGTACGCCGCC
>CAMCPF010000405.1 GCA_945876515.1 Candidatus Kuenenia stuttgartensis | reverse complement strand
GTAGAAGCCGGTGGCGACGAGGTCGTCGGGCGTGGGCGACTCGGCCTCGTCGCCGGCGAGCTGCTCGATCACGAAGCGGTCGTAGGGCTTGTCGTCGTTGAACGAGCGGATCACGTAGTCGCGATACCGCCAGACGTGGGGCTTCGCCCCGTCGCGTTCGAAGGAGTTGGTCTCGGCATAGCGGACCAGATCGAGCCAGTGGCGGCCCCAGTGCTCGCCGTAGTGGGGCGAGGCAAGCAGCCGATCGACCACCTTCTCCCAGGCGGTGGGCGACTCGTCGGCCAGAAAATCCTGCATCTCCTTCTCGGTCGGGGGTAAGCCGGTGACCGAGTAGGTGGCCCGCCGCAGGAGCGTCGCCTTGTCGGCTTCGGGAGAGCGGGCGAGGCCGCGGGCCGAGAGCCCAGCGTCGATGAAGGCGTCGATCGGATTCGTGGCCGGCTCCCCACCCGGGCCCGCCGGTAGCGGCGGCCGCTGCACGGGACGAAACGCCCAGTGGGCCTGCCACTCGGCACCGGCCGCGATCCACTTCTCGAGCAGCGCCACCTCCGCGGCCGTGAGCCGCGGGCCCTCCGGCGGCATCTGGAGATCGTGGTCGGTGGAGGTGATCCGGGCGAGGATCTCGCTCGCGGCCGCATCCCCCGGCACGACGGCGGTCGAGCCGCTGTCGAGTTCGGCCGTCGCCACGGCCCGGTCGTCGAGCCGCAGGCCCGCCTCCCGGGTGTCGGGACCGTGGCAGGAGTAGCACCTCCGCGCCAGGAGCGGCTGGATGTCGCGGGCGAAGTCCACCTCGGTAGCGAACGCCGGGGTCGCGAGGGCCGCGACGACCACCAGCGGAGACAGAGCCTTCAGGGCGGGCGACGTGTTCATCGGTGCTCCACCAGGACATCGCAGCCGCAGCGACGCAGGGCCTTGCCCGACATCGCAGCATCAAGGTATTCTAAAGCTCGCTAAGTAAAAAGCAAGTTGGGCGTGGGTTCCAACCGTCTCCGCCGCCGCTTCCAACCCTGCATGCATCAGCCTGAAAACCGCGTCGAATCGACCCTCCTTCGCCGGATCAACGAGCGGCGGCTGATCGAGGTGATCCAGCAGCAGGGACCGTCGTCACGAGCAGCGCTGACCCGGGCCTCGGGTCTCACGGCGCCCACCGTCTCCAAGGCCGTCGATTCGCTCCTCAAGCGCGGGCTCGTCGAGGAACTCGACCCCGTTGGCCCCGCACTCGGCCGCCCCGGGCGCCTCGTGCGGATGGCGGCCGACACGGCCACCGTGCTCGGCGTGGTGATCGACGCGGCGACCTGCTCCCTCGTCGCCACCGGCCTCGACGGCCGCGTCACCGAGGAGAGGACTCGCCGGCTTCCGACCCCCGCCACCTACGGCCGCCTGCTTGAGCTGCTCGCGCGGCAGTGCCGCAGCCTGTTCGACGCCACGGCGGCCACACCGCTGGGGATCGGCGTGAGTGTGCCGGGCCTGGTCAACGAGCGACTCGAGGAGATCGTCTTCTCGCCCAACCTCCACATCCTCGACAAGCGAAATCCGGCCCGTGATTTGGAGCAGCGTCTGGGGGTGAAGTGCATCCTGCTGCAGGAGACCGACGGCCTCTGCCTCAGCGAGCGGCTCTATGGCGACGCCCGCGGCCTGCGGGATTTCGCGATGCTCGACGTGGCGACCGGCCTGGGGCTGGGGGTGATGAGCGGCGGCGAATTGCTGGCCGGCCACAGCGGCATGGCCGGCGAGGTGGGCCACATCACGGTCATGCCCGACGGCATCCGCTGCGGCTGCGGCAACCGCGGCTGCCTGGAAACGCTCGCCACCGACGCGGCGCTCGTCCGGCTCGTGTCGGAGCAGGTCGGTCGGCCGCTCGATGCAGCCGCCGTGGACGCGCTGCTCGCGGAGCGGCCAGACGATTTCGCCGGCCCGGTCGGCACCGTCACCGAATACCTGGCGATCGCGATCGCCGCCGTGATCAACATCTTCAATCCCACGGCGCTGTTCGTGCACGGGACGTTTCTGGCGGGGTCGCCCGAGCGGTTCGCAAGGGTGGTCGAGCGGGTACGACAGCGGACGCTCACCGCGTCGCTCGCCGAGTGCACCATCACGCCGACCCGGTCGAGCAAGCGGCAGGGTGCGGTGGCCGGTGTCATCCATCACCTGACGCAGGCCTGGGCGCCGGCGATCCGCTGAGCGTGCGGTAGACTCCCCGGCCGGTGGGCGACAGTCCGCCGCCACTCGTCCTGCAGCCCCCGAGGAATCGATGTCCATGTCTGCGACGCCCCCGTTCTCACTCGCCGGCCGCACGGCGCTCGTCACCGGCTCCTCGACCGGCCTGGGCAAGGCGATGGCGAAGTGCCTGGGCCTGGCCGGCGCACGGGTGGCGATGAACTACGCCAACAACACCGCCCGGGCCGAGGCGGCCCTGGCCGAGCTCACGGCCGCCGGCGCCACCGCCGCGCTCTATAAGGCCGACGTCACGAGCGAGGCCGAGATCGACGAGATGTTCACGACCATCGAGGGGTCGCTCGGGCCGGTGGACATCGTGGTCGTCAACGCCACGCCGCCCCAGCCGCAGAAGCCGATCGAGGAGTACGACTGGGACTTCTACCAGCAGATGCTCGACTTCTTCGTGAAGAGCCCGTATCTCTTGGCCCGCCGGGCGCTGCCCGGCATGAAGGACCGCCGGCACGGCCGGTTGGTCAACGTAACCAGCGAGGTGTTTCACCTCGGCGTGGCGCCCTTCTCGGCCTACGTGGCCGCCAAGGGAGGCCAGACCGGCTGGTCACGGAGCATGTGCCACGAGCTCGCCCCCTTCGGGATCACGGTCAACATGATCGCGCCGGGCTGGATCCCGGTGGAGCGGCACGTGAACGACCCCCAGGCCGACAAGGACGCCTACCTGGCGACCGTGCCGATGGGCCGCTGGGGCAACCCCGACGACGTGGGCTGGGCGGCGGTGTATCTGGCGAGCGACGAGTCAGCCTTCGTGACCGGGCAGACGATTGCCGTCAATGGTGGAAAGACCTGCTGGTAGAGGCCTGTCGCACGCGCGGCTCGGGGCAAGCCCATGCCGGCTCGCCGGACGCTCCCTGCGGGCATCCTGCCCTTCGGTCGCTCGGAGGAAACCTCGCTTCGCAATCCTGGCTGCGCTCGGTTTCCTACGCCGCTCGCTCGGCATGGGCTTGCCCCTCGCAGTCCATTGCCGGAAGTAGCCGCGGGCCTGT
>CAMCPF010000404.1 GCA_945876515.1 Candidatus Kuenenia stuttgartensis | reverse complement strand
GGGCGACGGGGTCGGGCAACCCCGAGCCTCGCAGGAGGTAGCCTCACGCCTGCGTGAGCGTGCCCTTCGTGCTCGGGATGCCCGGCTGTCGCGGGTCGGGCTCGACCGCCATCCGGAGCGAGCGGGCCAGGCCCTTATAGACCGCCTCGGCGATGTGGTGGCCGTTGCGGCCGTGGTGCAGCACGGCGTGCACGTTCGCGCCCGCGGTGGCGGCGAAACTCTCCCAGAACACTTCGACGAGCTGGGCGTCAAAGGTGCCGATCGTGGGCACGGGAAAATCCACGGCCAGAACGCAGGCCGCCCGGCCACCGAGATCGACGGCGGCGGTCACGAGTGCCTCGTCCATCGGCAGCACGCAGTGGCCGTAGCGGCGGATGCCGCGGCGGTCGCCGAGCGCCTCGGCCACCGCGAAGCCGAACGCCCGGCCCACGTCCTCCACCGTGTGGTGGCCGTCCACGTGCGTGTCGCCCGTGCAGGCGATCTTCAGGTCGACGAGCGAGTGCCCCGCGAGGAGCGTGAGCATGTGGTCGAAGAACCCGATGCCGGTGGCGATCTCGGCCCGGCCCGTGCCGTCGAGATCGAGCGAGAGCCGGATGTCGGTTTCCTTGGTCGTCCGGGTGACGGTGGCGGTGCGGGGCATGGCTGGGAAGGGGTTCGCGGGAGCGGGGCTCAGAGGGTCTTCATGATGGTGAGGAAGGCGTCGATCTCGGCGTCGGTGCCGACGGTGATCCGCAGGCCGTCGCCCCAGCCGGGATACTGCATGAAGCGAATCAGGACCCGCTGGGCCTTGAGGGCCTCGTAGACCGGCTTGTGGGGCCGGTCGGGGTGAGTGCACCAGACGAAGTTGGCCTGGCTCTCGATGGCGTCGTACCCGAGGGCCCGCATCGCGTCGGTGAGCCGCCGGCGGGTGGCGACGATCTTGGCCCGGTTGTCCGCCAGCCAGGCCCGGTCGTCGATCGCGGCGGTGGCGGCGGCGATCGAGAGGGCGTCGCAGTTATAGGAGTCCTTCACCTTGCGGAGTTCGGCCACGATCTCGGGCCGGGCCACGGCGAAGCCGAAGCGGAGGCCGGCCAGGGCATACGACTTCGAGAACGAGCGGGTCACGATCACCCGCTCACACCGCCTCACGAGGTCGAGGCAGTGGGCGTCGGCGAAGTCACCGTAGGCCTCGTCCACCACCAACGGGCAGGGCAGACGGTCGGCCAGTTCCGCCACGCGATCCGGGGAGACGAGCGTGCCCGACGGGCTGTTCGGATTCGCGAGGAAGGCGAGCTTCAGGCCTGGCCGCGGGGCGGCGAAGGCGTCGGAGAGCGACCAGTCCCGCTCATACATCAGCTCCTCGCAGTGGGCTCCCTGCAGGCCGGCGAGCGTGCGGTAGAGGATGTAGCTCGGGTAGGCGATCCGCAGCCACTCCCCTTCCCCGACGAAGGTCCGGACGAGGATCGTGAGCAGGTCGTCGGAGCCGTTGCCGCAGATGATCCAGTCGGGATCGACGCCGAGGATCTCGGCCGCCCGCATCCGGAAGACGGTCGCCAGCGGGTCGGGATACTTGGCGAGCGTGCGGCCCTCGGCCGTGGCCGCGACCGCCCGGGCGACGGCCGGTGAGGGGGCGTAGGGGTTTTCGTTGGTGTTGAGCTTGATCCACTTGCCCGACTGCGGCTGCTCGCCCGGCACGTAGCCGGCGAGTTCCGCGATCGCGGGGCGGACGAGGCTGGCGGCGGTGGCCGCGGGAGTGGTCATGCAGGCGCCTGGGGGGTGATGACCGAAGTCTACCTCACGCGCAGCGAGACTCCGTCGAACCGCTGCAACTGCGACGACCGTCAGGATCCGCGCAGTCTGGCCGAGACGCTGCGGCGATGGGCGGTAAGGCCCTCGGTGTCGGCCAGGAGGCGGATGTCGTCGGCCATCTCGGCGAGGTCTGTCTGCGAGAGCGTGAGCACGCTGCCCGCCCGGAGAAAGTCGTTGGCCGAGAGGCCGGCCGCGAACCGGGCGGTGCCGCCGGTGGGGAGGACGTGCGACGGGCCGGCCGCGTAGTCGCCCGCGGCCACGGGGCTCCAGGGGCCGAGAAAGGCGGCGCCCACATGGCGAATCCGCGCGAGCGCGGCTTCGGGATCGCGGGTGTCGATCGAGAGGTGCTCCGGGGCGAGCTCGTGGGCAAGTGCCGCCGACTCCTCGTCGCTGCGGGTGACGACGATGCCGGCGAACCGCTGGAGGCTGTCCCGCGTGAGCTCGGCTCGCTCGAGCACGGCCAGTTGCTCCGCGACCGCCGCTGCCACCCGGTCGGCGACCGCGGCGCTCGCCGTGAGCAGGATCGCTGAGCCGGGCGAGTGCTCGGCCTGGGCCAGCATGTCGGCGGCGATGAACTCGGGACGGGCGAAGGCGTCGGCCACGATCACGATCTCACTCGGGCCGGCAATCGAATCGATGGCCACGTCGCCATAGACGTATTCCTTGGCAAGCGCCACGAACAGGTTGCCCGGCCCCACGATCTTGTCCACGCGGGGCAGTCCCTCGACGCCGTAGGCGAGCGCTGCCACGGCCTGGGCCCCGCCGGCCCGCACGACCGTGGTGACGCCGAGTTCGTGGCAGGTGGCCAGCACGTGCGGGTTGTCGGCGCCGAACGGCGTCGGGGGGGCTACGACCACGATCTCGGGCACTCCGGCGACCTGGGCCGGCACGACCGTCATCAGGAGCGTGGACGGATAGGCCGCCGCGCCACCCGGCACGCAGACGCCGATCCGGCCGAGCGGCACGTACCGCTGCCGCAGCGAGCCGCCGCCGGTGAGCGGCACCGTGACATCGCGGGCGAGCACAGCCTGCTGGAAGCGGGCCACGCGATCACGAATCCGTCGGACCGCGGCCAGGAACTCCGCTGGCGCGGCGGCATGGGCGGCAGCAAGCGCCTCAGGGTGGACGAACAGCGTCTCGGGCGACACATCGGCCCGGTCGATCCGCCGCGTATAGTCGAGCAGGGCGGAGAGCCCCTTCGTCCGCACGTCTTCGCAGATCCGTGCGACCACCTGCCGCGGTGTGAGCGGCTCACCGAAGACGTCGATCGTCCGCTGGCGGCTCGCCGGGCTGACCACGTCTCCCTGCGAGACGAGTTTGCCACGCAACGCGTCGAGCCGCTGGCGGCCGTCGGCCGCGGCGAGATCGATCCGTTCACAGAGGTTCGGGGCGGCCGTCATCACGCCCAAGGATACACAGCCCCGCTTC
>CAMCPF010000403.1 GCA_945876515.1 Candidatus Kuenenia stuttgartensis | reverse complement strand
GGCAGCGAGACGACCCTCAGGATCTCGCCCGGTGGCGGACGGTCGCTCGCGGATGCGACGCGGGCCAGTCAGACGGCCGAGCGGGATCTGACTGCGGCCCTCGACGGCCTCAAGCTCGAGTCGGTCGCGCAAGCCCGACGGACCGTCAGCCGCCTCCAGACACTTCAGGCCGAGGTCGCGGCCCAACAGGGGGCGATCGACGGCCTCGGTGGCGACACCGCCCGGCGTGAGTTCGAGGCACTCGTCGCCAAGATCGCGAGCGTGGAAACCGAGATCCTCCGGCGGGCACCGGCCGGCTTCGACCTCGGCCTCGAGTTCCCGGTGACGGCAACCGCGGAGCCTGGCGATGCCAGTTCAGCCAGACAGCAGGCAGAGGCCGCCAAGGCCGTGATCCACACCAAACTCGTCGCGGCTCATGCCGCCCGCGACACCGCCTCCGCCGATGCCGCCCGGGCCAGCGCTGCGGCCACCGCTGCCCGGAGGCGTCACGATGAGGCCGCTGCAGCCCGCCGGCAGGTGGCCGATTCGATCCAGGCCACCCGCAGCACGATCGACTCGCTCAAGGCCCGCCGTGACCTGCTCGTGGAACGGTTTGGCAGCGAGCGGTCGGCCACGCTCCATGAGCGGGCCGAACGGGCGCTTGCCACCGCCGCCGCGGCCAAGGCCACGCGGGAGCAGCTCACTGCGCTCGCTCCGGAATCGCTCGCCCGTGAGCAGACCCGCCTGGAGCGGGCGCTCGCCAACCTCCGGTCGCAAAGGCAGGATGCGGACACGGCCCGGCAGGTGGCCCGCGAGCAGCTCCGCCGTGAGGGCACGGATGATCCGCGGGAGGATCTGGCCCGGGCCACCGCGCGGCGCCGACTGGCCGCGACCAAACTCGCGAACGCCCGTCGCGAGGCCGAAGCCACGAAACTCTTGGCTCGACTGTTCGCCGCCAAGAAGCAGGATGTCGAGGCGCAGTTTGTGGCTCCGCTTTCCAGTCGCGTCGCCGATTACCTGCGGACGATCCTCGGGCCCGACACCGCCGTCGAAATCGCCTACTCGGGCGGCGAGTTCGGGAAGCTCTCCGTGGCCCGGGGTGAGTTCGGCAACGTGACCTGGGATTTTTCCAGCCTCAGCGGCGGCACGCGGGAGCAGGTGGCCGCCGCCTTCCGGCTGGCGATGGCGGAGATCCTCGCCGAGGGCCACGATGGCACGCTGCCGATCATCTTCGACGACGCCTTCACCAACGCCGACGCCGACCGGCAGCAAAAACTCCAGCGGCTGCTCGATCTGGCGGCCGACCGGGGGCTGCAAGTGATCGTTTTTTCCTGCACGCCCGAGGCCTACGCTGGCCTGGGCGCCCACCACGTCATGCTGCCGAGCCCGCTCAGGACCGATATCGCCGGTACGCCGCTCGGATCGCGCTGACCTGCTCTTCGTTTTCCGGCGAGGCGAGGCCGGCCTTCAGCGAGCCTGTGCGGGCAGCCTTGATCAGCGCGAGCGCCGCGTCCGGGTCGTGGCCGCGTGACACATGCCAGATGCCCACCACCGTTCCCGTCCGGCCGATGCCGCCCCAGCAGTGGATGTACACCTTCCGCCCCATCGCCAGGGAGCGCGAGACGTCCGCAACGATCCGGTCGTAGTGGTCGGGTGTCGTCACACCCTGGTCGGGGACTGGATGCGGCAGCCGCTGTAGGTCGAGACCACGCTCGGCGACAACTCCGGGCAGTTCCGCCGCATAGGGCGTCAGCCAGTCATTGTCGTCCGTCAGGTCGATGATGGTGCCAATGCCCGCGTCAGCCAGCAGGCTCAGCTTCCGTCGTGTGGCGGACGGGTCGTTCCGATGCCCCGGATACTCCCCGGCGAGCACCCGCCCCTCGGCGTCTGCCCACCAGCCATGAAGATCGAGGTCGTGTTCCCACACGAGCCGTTCACCAATCGCGGCGCGGTGCAGCGCGTCGGCGAGTGACTCGATTCGTTCGCGGAGGGCGAGTTTGCCGAGCCACGCTGCGGGGATGCCACTCGCACCGTATATCGCTCCGGCCAACTGCCCCGCGATCGCCGCAGTCGTGTCGGCGTCGTCGCCCAAGTTCGTAGCCCGCAGGATCGCCTCGCGGAAGTCCGTCGCCCCGGCAACCGCCCAGAGCGCAGCCTCTAACGCCGCAACGCAGTAGCCCGTGCCCTTGATCCTCGGTGGCTCCTTGCCTCGCCAACTGCCGCGGGCCACCGCCTCCACCGCCTCATGCAGCCGGCCGTGGATCCAGAACTCAGGAGCAAAGACGGTGTCCAGCGGCTCACCCCGAATCAAGGCCGCCGTCATCGCCGCCAGAACCCGGCAGGCATCGACCGGCCTTCGTGCCGGGTGGGTCGGCCGACTGGACGCGGCTGCCTGCTCCACCGCGACCTCCGGATCGTGGAACCAGCGGATGGCGACCGGCGCAAGCCGCATCAGCGAGCCGTTTGCCGCCGCTTCTTGGTCCACATGTGGGTCATGCGGCTCGCCCGTCTCGGCGAAGCGGGCCAACTGCAGTCGCGTCGTGCCACCGATGTCGAAGCACCGGCCGTTTGCCGAAAAGTATCCCTCGCGCCACCAGCGGAGGTAACGCCGCATCTGATCGGCAGGGTCGTGAACGCCGCACTCGACGAGCGACTCAGCCAAGCACAGCGCCATCGACGTGTCGTCGGTCCACTGCCCCGGCTCGAGCCTGAAGGGGCCGCCGCCGACCATGTCACAGATCGGTTCGAACGTACCCTGGGCCCGAAACTCCACGGTCGTACCCACGGCATCCCCAACGGCGAGCCCCAGCAGGGCACCCCGCGCGCGGTCACGCCGTTGGGCGGCGGCGCTCACTGTGCCAGGTACAACGGCAGCGGGCTCTCCCGCAGGAGCGTGAGGGCCGTCTCGCCGAAGAGCTTCCGCAAGAGCAGATTCTTGGAGCTGTTGCCGGCCACGACGAGATCGGCCTTCCAGGCCTCCGCGTAGGGCACGAGTTCGGCCGAGGCGTCGCCGCTGCAATGATCGGTGTCCACCGCGCGGCCGTGGGCCGCGAAGTAGCCGGCTGACTTCTCCAGCCGCCGCCGGGCCGTGGCCTCGTCGTTGCCGAAGTGCACGATCCGCACCGCCGCATCGGAAAACAGCCCCGATTGCACGAAATGCTTGTATGTCTTCGCGCTCTCGATCGAGCCGGAATAGGCCACGAGCACCCGCCGGATCGGCCGAAACTCCTCGGCCACC
>CAMCPF010000402.1 GCA_945876515.1 Candidatus Kuenenia stuttgartensis | reverse complement strand
CCTCCGGGGCCTCGAGCGACAGCGAGCCGCCGGCGATCGGGAACGCCGTGGCGACATCGGCGCCGACTGCCGGGATGACGGAGAAGAGGCACGCGATGGTGGCCAGGCCGGACGCGAGCAGGGGAAGCGAGGGCATCGAAGCGGGTCTCCGAAAACGGAAGGAAGGCGACCGGGCGAGGAGCAGGCTGGACGGACTGCCGCCAGGGGTTGCTGCACGTCTTACCGGTTTTACCAGATGGCTGCGGTGGCTGCGTCACCCCCGCCCACGACGGCCACTCGCCCCGGGCAATCGGCCTCACCTGGCCAGTGGACCACCTTCGGGCATGGCCAGGGGGATCGCTCGCGGGAGCGAGGCGGCCAGGGCCGGATCCAGAGACACGATCCGCGCCACTGGTGTGCCCGAGGCCGCGATCGGGGCAGGGGACGTGGCCCCGCCGGCGAGCGGTGTGGGCAGCTGATCGACGGCGACTTGAGCCTGGGCAGGCCCGGGGGAGACGACCGGGGCGGACGCCGATTCGAAGGGAATTCGAAACCGTGCCCCGCACTCCGGGCAGATCCCCTTGCGACCGGCGAGTTCGTCCTTGACCTTGACGCGATGACCCTGGGGGCAGAAAGCGACGATTCCCATGGATATCCGCCCCTGGAGAAACTGCGGGGCGGGCCGCTGCGTCGCCACCGTGAATCGGGCCTCCGGCAGCCCGGCCCGGCCCGTATCCTTGCCGCGCCGGACCTGTCTTGCAAGCGGTTTCGGACCCACGCTTGCCGCCACCAGACCCAGCCCGTAGGCTCTCGATTTAAGCCGCGAGATAGCCCTCCTTACGATTTTGCAATCGCGGGTGGAATCGCGGATGAAGCCGCTAACAGGAGCGACAGGGATGGCAGCACGCGACGCCTCCACCAACGGTTCTCGGCCACCGGAAGAGGACGAGGGGCCGCTCGAGATTGCCATCGTGGGCGACCTCACCGACAACGCCTCGGAGTTGACGGACCGGCTGCTGGGGATCCCGCCCGGCGGGGAGTGCACCATCTACTTCGACTCGCCCGGGGGCAGCCCCTACTGTGCGATGTCACTGGTGTCGCTGCTGCGGCTGCGGGACACGCGGGCGACGGCGGTCGTGACCGGGGAATGCTCGTCGGCGGCCCTCTGGCCTTTCGCCGCCTGCCGGCGTCGGATCGTCACGCCCTACAGCGTGTTTCTCTTCCATCCGATGAAGTGGCAAAGCGAGGAGCACATCGGCATTCGGGAGGCCGCCGAATGGTCGCGGCACTTCGCCGCCCTGGAGCGGGAGATGGACGTGCTCCTGTGCGACCTGCTCGGCGGCCCCGAGGATCTGATCAACGACTGGATCCGCACCCACCGCTACGTGACCGGGCGGGAAATGGCCGAAGCGGGACTCGCGGAGTTGGTGTCGCTCGAGCCGCTGGCCGCGATCCTGCCCCGCTGACAGCGGCGGCTACCGATAGTCGCCGTGGCAGTCGTTGCAACTCTTGGAGATTTCGCCGACGGCGGTGCGGGCGGTCTCGTAGTCCTTTTTGAGGCACGCCTCGCGGATGCGGACGGCGGCGTCCCGCATCGAGCCGGCGTAGCCCAGGTACGAGTCGTCGTCGTGATACTCGTAGTCGGGCTGGCGAATCACCTCGCCGATCGCGGCCACCAGTTCCGCTTCGTGGAGGACGACGTCGAGCTGCTTCGTGAAGTCGCCCTGCGAGGCTGTCGCGGCCCCGAGCAGCTTTTCCGCCGCCTCGAGCCGCTTCATCAAGGGGGGCCGCCCCGACACCTGGCTCCAGCGGAAGTCCTCGTCGCGATCCGACTTTCCATCCGGCGAGTTGCCGTCCATCATCGCCTTCAGATCCTCGACCCTCAGTTGCGACTCCTTGAACGACTGGTCGGTGCCGACCTTGCAGTTCACGCCGGCCCGCGCGAACAGGTCGCGGGCCGTGGCCGCGTCCTTCTTCCAGCGGACGTCCTCGTCGTGGGCGGCGATCAGGCCGAATGCGAGGGCGATCACGCTGAAGGCTTGCTGAGCCTCGTTGTAGCCGCCCCCCTTGAAGGTCGATGGCGTGTTCACCGCCGGAGCGACCCGTTCCTGCATTTCCTTGATCTCGTCCGTGAGGGTGTCTCCCGAGACGAGCGCCGACCACCTGAAGCCCCCGCCACCCTCCGCAGGCTCGGCTCCACCGCCGGCCGGGCTGGCCGTGGCCGCACCGACGACCGGCCGGGCGACCGCGTCGAAGGCGGGCCTCGCCCCCTCGAGGCTCGCGAAGGCATCGTCGAAGAATGCACCGGCCGTGGCCTTGTCCCACTTGGCCGACGGCGGGCTGGCGCGGCGGACCGGTTGCCCTGCCCCGGCAGCGAGTCCAGTGATCGCAAGCGCGGCGACCAGCCGCAGCGACCACGGCCCGAGCGGCCAACCCATCGGTCGCCTGGTCGCCGATGACGGAACCTCGATGGGCTGTCGCATGGCTACGTTGCTCCGAACTGAGGGACCGGGGCTGCGGCGACGGTCCCCGTGGCCGCACGCCTGGCTCACCACCTTTCCAAGTTTACCCAATCCCAGCGACCGCCGCGCGGTCACCGCCAAGTCGTCTTGACGGCCCGACGGCCCACCTTCACTCTCCCGCCCCCAGGGGCTGACGGAGTCGCCGCAGCCCCCCGCCCGGAGTTGCCTGAGCATGACTAGTTCCCGCCGCCGCTTCGCTGCCGATTGCCTGGTCGTTGTCGGATCCTCGGCACTCCTGATCCTGACAGGATGCTCGTCCGGCGGACCGTCCGGCGAGTTCGCCGGCCCGGCCAAGCAAGCCGTCGTCACGTTTCTCGAGGCCATCAAGCGGGGCGATGACGCCGGTGCCCGCAAGATGCTCACGACCACCGCTCGCGCGAAGACCGAAGAACTCGGCATCTCGGTCGCTCCTCCGGTGAACGACACGGCAACCTATGCGGTGCGGGAGTGCGAAGCCGTCGGTGACGGCGGCGACCTCGTCCACGTCGCGACCACCTGGACCGACGTCGATCCCGACGGTTTCCAGAGCACGGAAAACGTGATCTGGGTCGTGCGGCTCGATCCGGAGGGTTGGCGGGTGGTTGGCATGGCCATGCGGGTGTTCGAGGACCTACCCCCGCTGCTCCTCAACTTCGAGGACCCCGAGGACATGCTCGCCAAGCAGGCGATGGTCGCCGAGGAACTCGAGAAGCGGGCCACGGCGGCGCAGGCCGCCGCCG
>CAMCPF010000401.1 GCA_945876515.1 Candidatus Kuenenia stuttgartensis | reverse complement strand
CCTGCTCCTCCCGCTTCTTCGCCTCGAGCAGCTGCTGCTTGGCCGCGGCGATCTTGGCGCGGATCTCCTCGAGCCGCTCGCCGGCCACCCCGGATCGCGCGAGCAGTTGGTCGAGTTGCTTTTGCAACTCCGCCGCCTTGGCCTGCTGCCGCTCGGCCTCCTCCTCCAGGTCGTCGATCCGGGCGGCCTCGGCCACGGGTTTCGTGTCCACCTGCTCGAGCACCACCGCGGTGATGATCAGGATCAAGTTGCCGATCACGCAGGCCAGGATGTCGAGGAAGGGGAACAGCGAGACTTCCTGCTTCCGCCTCTTTCTCGGGCGTCCCATGGGATGCTCTCGGCCTGCTTACCGCCCGCGGCCGCCGCCGAACAGGCTCCACCGCGACTTCGGCCTGACCTCCACCACGACCTTCTCCTCGCCCAGTCGCTCGAGCGTCTCAGCCAGCGCCGCCAGGCCCCGCTCGAGCGCCGCCGTGTAGGCCTGGACGCTCGCCGCCGACTCCTTCATCGCCGCGGCGGCTTCCGTTCGAGCGGCCGAGGCGTCGGCCACGACCCTGGCCAGCCCCTCGCGGGAGGCCGTCACGAGCCCGTCGATCTCCCCCACGCGAGACGCCTGCCGCGCATGCTCCTCGACGAGCCTGCCGGTCACGTCGTCCCAGCCCCGCTTCACCTGGGCGGCCACGTCGTCGCCGAGCGAGCGGACTCGCTCCGTCCAGGCCTCGAGCTGCGCCCGGTGCGGAGCCAACGCCTGATCGATCACCTGCGCGACCTCGCTCCGGGTGCCCCCCACGCCCCGCTCGGCGCCCCCTTCGAGACCGTCGTCGAGCCGGCGGAGAAAGTTCTCGTTGGTGTATTCGTCCACCTGACCGAGGATGTCTCCCTCGTATTTTTGCAGGGCGCTGACGGGGAAGGTGAGGATCATCGCCATCGAGAGGGCCACGAGCGTGGTGTCGAAGGCGGTGCCGAGGCCCGAGGTGATGCTCTTGAGGCCCTCCTTCAAGGCCCCGATATCGCTCGACGACTCGAGCGTGCCGGTGAAACCCCCCACCGCCGCGCTCACTCCGATGACCGTCCCCAGGAACCCGAGGATCGGGATCGCCCAGATGAAGACGTGAAACATCGTGTAGCTCGAATCGACGTTGCTGGCGTCGATGTCGCTCTGGCTGGAGAGCATCGTGGCGGTGTCGGGCGCGCTCTTGCGGACGCGGAAGTGCTCCAACCCGCGGAGGCAGCGGGTGACGAGGAAGTTGCCGGCGGCCTCCTTGGGGAGCGAACGGATGTGCGACACGAACCGGTCGAGGTTGCCGAGGTTGATCGTCTCTCCGAGTTCCATCGGCAGAACGTCGTAGAGCAGACCCCGCTGCTGGCGACGGATCTTCAGCCACTTCTGCACGAGCATGCCCCCGGCCCAGAAGAAGAGGAACACCTCCACGATGGGCACCCAGCCGCCGGCCGACATCGACGAGGCGCCGATGAACAGCCGGCCGAGGTAGGTCTGCTTGCCACCCGAATAGGCGATCGGCCAGAGCAGGGCGTAGAAGGCGGCGGTGCCGGCCACGCCGACGAGCGCGTGCATCAGCACGCTGACGTCGGTGTCGGGCGCCGCGGAGAAGGCAGCCGCCGAAGCGGTGGCGGCGGCCGATCGCTTGGGGGCTGCATTCGGCTTGGCGGTCGCGGTGCCGCCACCGCCGTTCGCGGCCGGCGCGGCGGCCTCTGGCTTGGTCGCCGGTTTGCCCGGCTTGGGAGCGAAGTCGAAGGCGCCGCCAGCGGCAGGCTCGGGCTCGCCGGCCGCCGCGTCGTCGGCCGGTTCCTCCGGCCGTTGCACGGTCACCGACGTGCGGCAGTAGGGGCAGCGGGCGGTCTTTCCGATCAGGTCATCCCGGCCCTTGAGCGGCTTGCCGCAACTGGGGCAGGGCATCGTGAAAAACATGGTTCCATCCCGCAGCCGAAAACCGTAGTGTTTCCGCGGTCCGGGCGGAGTGTCAAACGCGACGCCCAACGCTCGCCGCACGAGAGCGGGGGCGGGCACAACCCGATCCGTCCGCGTATCATGATCGAGCGGCCGCCCGAGGCTTCAGGATCCGGGGGCGGGCCACCTCCGGAGGCGATCGACCGATGGCCAGCAAGCCCGTTCCCTGGTCGCCTTGGCCTGCCGCTGCGTTTCTGGTCGTCGCGTGGGCGGCCGCGGCCGCATCGGTCTCGGCGGCCGAGCCCACCTTCGTGCTCGACCTGCCTGGAGGCGGCCGACTGCCGGGCGGGTTCGGCCCGGCCGAGCCCGCGGCCGAGCCTCGCCAGACGCTTCCCTGGCGTTCGCCCCAGTTCGCGGCACCGCTCGAGTTTCATCTCGACGAGATCGTCGGCATCCGTTCGACCGCGGCAGCCGCCGTCGCCGCGGCGGATCCCGAAGTGTTCACGTGCCGCCTCCGCGGTGGCGACAGCATCGACGGCCGGCTCCAGGAGATCGACGCGACCAAGGTCGTGCTCGCGGTGCCTGACGGCGCTCCGCTCATGGTCTCGCGGGACGCGGTCACAGGCCTGAGCCGGCGGACGGCCGCCGCCGCGGCGGGCTACGTCGGGCCCGGCGGCCTGGCGGGATGGGAGCAATCGCCCGACGCTGCCTGGCGCGATGAGGCGGGACGGATCGTCTCCGACCGGCCCAACGCCACCGTGACGCGGGACATCGCCGCCCCGGCCCGGGCCCGCTACGACATCGTGCTCTCCTGGCGGAAACAGCCCGAGTTCGTGCTCGCCGTCGCGGCGGCCGATGGCAAGAACGTCGATCCGTTCCGCCTCGAGATGCTCTCTACCACGGGGAAGGATCCGGTGCTCGTGCTCGTGCGGCACGAGAAGGCCGCGGGCATGCTCGAGCCCGTGCCGCTGCCGGAGCAGGAACGGGGCCGCCTGCGGCTCACGCTGTTCGTCGATCAGGCCGCCGGCCGCCTGGCTGCATTCGTCGGCGGCGGGGCGGGGCCGGTCGAGATCACGGTCGCCCCGCCCGCGGTCCGGGCGGTGTCGCCGCGGTTCCGGCTGCAGCTCCGTTCGGGCGACCTCTGTCTGGAGCGGATCAGGGTCAGCGACTGGAAGTCGGCCGAGCCCCGGGTGGGCGATCCCGACACCACCCAGGTTGGCTTTCGCGACGGCGCGGAGGTCGAAGGGGAAGTCGTGTCGCTCGACGGCACGGGAAAGCTCGTGCTCCGCACCGCGGACGGAGAGCAGGACCGGCGCTTG
>CAMCPF010000400.1 GCA_945876515.1 Candidatus Kuenenia stuttgartensis | reverse complement strand
CGGTAGCCTGCCCGGGGCACGATGTCGAGTTGCCAGCCGGGGCGAACCGCCTCGGTGAGCGTGAAGCGGCCGTAGGTGGTGCGGGCCATGTGGGCGTCGAGGGCGGCCTGGTCGGGCCGGGCCGGGCCCTCCGGCACGGCCGAGACTGCCTTGAGGGCGGGCAGGGAAGGCCGCGAAGCGGCGGATTCATCGAGGAATCGCATCGGTCTGACTCAGGCGGATGAGGGGAGCTGGGAGCGGCTTCGGGGGGGCCGTCGGGCCGCCCCACGTCGTCTCCTCTAACGATAGGACACGCTTTCGCGCCGTGCGGCGGTGGGCTCGGCCCCTGAAAATCCGGGTCCCGACGAGTCGGCCCGCCGGAATCGTTGTCGCTCTCGCCCCCGGGCCCCATAATCCGCGACTTTCCCCACGGCAGGCTCCTGGAGGTTCAACGGCTCATGGAAGGGAAAATCGTCGCGACCGGCATCACCTTCGACGATGTGCTCCTGCTACCCCGCCGCTCGGCGGTGGTGCCGGCCGAGACCGACGTGGCCACCCGCCTGACCCGCGGGATCGAGCTCAACATCCCGATCGTCAGCTCCCCGATGGACACCGTCACGGAGAGCGAGATGGCCATCGCCCTGGCCCAGGAGGGCGGCCTGGGAGTGATCCACAAGAATCTCCCGATCGAGCGGCAGGCCGAGGAGGTGGACAAGGTCAAGCGGAGCGCCAACGGGATCATCATGGATCCGGTCACGCTGCCCCCCGACGCCACCGTGGCCCGGGCCCGGGAGGTGATGGATCAGCACAACATCTCCGGCGTACCGATCACGGCCGGGGGCCGCACGCTCGTCGGGATCATCACCCGCCGCGACCTGCGGTTCCTCGAGAGCGGGGAGACGCCGATCGCCGACATCATGACGAAGTCGGGGCTCGTGACGGCCACCGGCACGGTCTCGCTCGACGAGGCCGAGAAGATCCTGATGGCCAACAAGGTCGAGAAGCTCCTGCTCGTCGACTCGGCTGGGCTGCTCACCGGCCTGATCACGATCAAGGACATCGACATGATGAAACGTTTCCCGATGGCCTGCAAGGACCGGCAGGGTCGGCTGCGGGTGGGGGCGGCGATCGGCGTGTTCGACGACGAGCGGGCGGCCGCCCTGATCGCCAAGGGTGTCGACATCCTCGTGGTTGACAGCGCCCACGGCCACTCCGAGAACGTGATCGACACCGTCGCGGCGATCAAGAAACGCTGGGCGATCGAGGTGATTGCGGGAAACGTGGCAACCCGGGAAGGCTGTCGCGATTTAATCGCGGCGGGCGCGGATGGGATCAAAGTCGGGATCGGTCCCGGGTCGATCTGTACCACACGGGTCATCTCCGGCGTCGGCGTTCCCCAGATCTCGGCGGTCTGGGAGGCGGCGCAGGAGGCGGCCGGTGCCGGCGTTCCCGTGATCGCCGACGGTGGCATCCGCTACTCGGGAGACATCACCAAGGCGATCGCCGCCGGAGCCCACGCCGTGATGATCGGCGGGCTGCTGGCGGGCACGGCGGAAAGCCCTGGGCAGACCGTCCTCTACCAGGGGCGGACCTTCAAGGCCTACCGCGGGATGGGATCGCTGGGGGCGATGGTCAAGGGTTCGAGCGAACGCTACCGCCAGAAGGCCACGGGGAGGACCGGCGACAAGCTCGTGCCGGAGGGAGTCGAGGGTCGGGTGCCCTTCAAGGGACCCTTGAGCGTGTTCGTCTACCAGCTCGTCGGCGGCCTCAGGGCCGGGATGGGCTACTGCGGCACGCGGACCATCGAAGAGCTCCGACGCGACGCCCGGTTCATCCAGGTCACCGCCGCCAGCGTCCGCGAGAGCCATCCCCATGACATCGCCATCACGCACGAAGCGCCCAACTACTCCGCGGAACGAGCGGGCGAGTGACAGCCGCACAGGACGGGCGGCCGTCGTCATCGCCCTCGGGCTGCTCCCCATGGCCTGCCTGGCCGGTGGCTGGCAGGAGTTCGTCCGCTCGCCCGTCGAGGCGCTCGCGCTTCCCGAGCGGGAGGCAGTCGTGATCGCGGCGGGCGGGGCGGTGGACGACGACGCGGTGGACGGCGAGGCCGTCTGCGTCGCCTGCGCCGCCGAGGCCGAGACCGACGGGACGGCCAAGGGGCCCTGTGCGGAGGAGGCGGGCGACTGCACGAAGCAGCTCGCCAAGCTCCGCGGCGACCGCATCGCCGTGATCGACCTCGACATCCGCGTGGGTGGCCGGCCCGGCAATGACTACCCGTGCGAGTGCCGGCTCGAGGGCGAGACGTACGAGCCGCGGCGGTTCGCCACCACGATGTTCACCTGGAAGGCCGCCGGCAACTGCCACAAGCCGCTCTACTTCGAGGACTGGCAACTGGAGCGGTACGGGCATTCGCACGGCGCGCTGGCCGACCCCTTCTTCTCGGCCGCCCACTTCTTCGTCACGCTGCCCGTGCTGCCCTACAAGATGGGTGTGGAACTGCCCTGGGAGTGCGTCTACCCGCTCGGCTACTACCGGCCGGGCAGTTGCTCCCCCTGGATGGTGCCGGCCGTGCCGATCAGCCTCCGCGGCTTCGCGGTCGAGGCGGCCACGATCACCGGGATCGTGTTCCTGATGCCGTAGCGTGGGCCGTCGGCCGGCGACGTTCAGCGCTTGGTGACGGTGGCGATGTAGGCGTAGCGACGGGCGACCGACTCGAACGAAACGTCCGCCCGCCCGGAGCGTCCCAGGTCGGCGAGCGCGTCGTGCACCTCCGGCCGGTAGTGGACGTGGAACAGGGCCAGCCATCGTTTCAAGCCCGCCGCGAACAGGGCCGGCAGCTCCCGCTGGTCCCAGAAATCGACGATCATCATCCGCCCGCCGGGCCGGAGGTTCGCCAGGGCCGCCTCGATCGCTCCTGGCCAGGTGGGCACCATCGAGAGGCAGTAGGAGAAGAAGATCGTGTCGAAGGGGCGGTCGAGGCCGAACATCGTGCCGGCATCGAGTTGCTCTGCCAGTCCCTGACGGAGCCGGATCGGCTCGAGGCCGGCCGCGGGTACGCCCGCCCTGGTGATGCTGGCCGCCGCGGTGTCGAGCATCTCCTGCGAGGCATCCACGCCGCACAGCAGGCCCGGCTGGGGGCGACGGGCGAGCTTGATCAGGTTGCGGGCGGTGCCGCAGCCCACCTCGCAGGTGGCCGTGCCGGGACCTGTGGTCACCTGAGCGAGCAATCGGTCGCGGCCGAGCAGGTAGTAGGCCCGTGTCAGGTCGTAGACATGACGCGTGACGCGATACAT
>CAMCPF010000399.1 GCA_945876515.1 Candidatus Kuenenia stuttgartensis | reverse complement strand
GAGCAGTTCGGCTGGCGTTCCCTCGGGCACCGGGGGCACCGGGGGCGTGCGGGTGGTCGCCCGCGGGGCCGGGGCGTCGTCAGTCGTCGGCTCCGCGGCCGTCGCGGCGAGCAGGGTCGAGCAGACCACGGCAGCGAGGGCGGGCACTGCGAAGCGGCGGAGGGACGAACGGACGACGATCATGGGATCTCTCGAGCGGAGGGCGGAAGGGGCAGGGTGGCGAGAGCCTACCCGCCGCGGCTGCGGCGCAGCAATGTCGCTGTCGCCGCCCGTGAGCAACACATGCGGGGCTCAGGCCGAGCGGCGGACGCCGGAGAGTTCCGGCAGCCGCACCGTGATCGCCGTGCCCTTGCCGGGCGCGCTCTCGACGCGGATCCGGCCCCGGTGGGCCTCGACGATCTCGCGGCAGGCGGTGAGGCCGAGGCCACTGCCCCCCTTGCCCGTCTCGTCGGGGCCGGCCTTGGTGGAGAAGTGGGGCTCGAAGATCCGGCGGAGCACGTCGGGCGTCATGCCGCAGCCGGTGTCGCGGACCATCAGATCCACGAGGCCAGCCGGTTCTTCATGGGAGAGTCGGAGGATCAGCCGGCCGCCATTCGGCATCGCCTGCCGGGCGTTGACGAGCAGGTTGAGGAGCACCTGCTGGAGCTGCCCGGGATTGGCCGACACGCGGGGCACCGGTGCGAACTCCCGCTCCACTTGGACGCGATACTTCATCATCTCCCGCTCGAGCAGCACGAGCACGTCCTCGACCAGCAGATGGAGGTCCACCGGCTCGAAGCGGGTGCCGCGGTTGCGGGCCATCGAGGAGACACTGGCGGTGATCTTGGCCGCCCGGCCTCCCGCCGAGAGGATCCGCTCCAGCGCCTTGTCACGGGTAGCCTGATCGCGATGCCGCAGGCCGAGCCGCGCATAGTTGAGGATCGTCGTCAGGGCGTTGTTGAACTCGTGAGTCGTGGTGCCGAGCAGCTCGCCGAGGCTGGCCTGCTTGCGGGCCTCGAGCAGCTGGCCCCGCAGGGCCGCGAGCTCCGCCGCGTGTGCCGCGCGGGCGGCGGCGAGATCCCGCTCGAGTGCCGCCACGGCCGGGCCGCCCGGAGCGCGAGCCGGCATCGGGGTGTCCCGCCGCACCAGCCGGTCGCCGGAGGGCCGCTCGGAGGGACGTGCCTGGTCGAAGCTCATCGGCGCCCTGGTCGCCCTCTGGCGGGGAGACAAACGTGGGATCGATGCGGAACGGGCTGCTCTCGTCAAGCCGGGACCCGAATGCCCTGCCGAACGTCGGAACCCCCGCCCCCATCGGGACATGCGAACTCTCGTCGCCTATCGTCGCCTATCCGGCACACGCTGTAGACTGGACCCGGCGAGTGGTTTCGGTTGCTCGACCGTTCAAGTTGCAGGGCTTTGCCCCCGTACAGTTCCGCCACCCCCCACGCTTCCGCCATGCCGCATCGCTTGCCAATCTTGCCCCGCCGCCCGCGGGGGATCACGCTCGTCGAACTGCTCGTCGTGATCGCGATCATCGCGCTGATGATCGGGCTGCTCCTGCCGAGCGTGCAGTCGGTGCGGGAGGCCTCCCGGAGGACGGCCTGCAAGTCGAACCTCCGCCAGATCGGGATCGCCATGCAGCTCTACCTCGATCGGAAGACGGGGGGCGGCCAGAAGGGGCGGTTTCCCGATGCCGCCGTGGTGCCCAGCCAGGAGCTCGAGTTCTTCACGCCGCAGCGGCCGATCAAGCCGAGCATCGTGGCGGCGATCGGCCCTTTCATGGACAACAACCGCGAGGGCTTTCGTTGCCCGTCCGATTCGGCCTTCTTCGTCCGGCCCCAGTCCTATCTGACCGAACTCGAGCAGCGGCTCGCGAAGATCGGCCGCTCGCTGGCCGACCGGCCGGCCGAGTACAAGGAGGCGTCGTATGAGGGGACGAGCTACGAATACCCGGCCCGCCGCCTGACGCGAACCGACTCGGGTACCGGCAAGACCGTCGGCCGCACGCGGGAAGAGGCGCTCACCTACCGGGGCCAGCAGGGCTCTTCGGCGCGGCTCTGGATCCTCTACGAATTCGATGCCTTCCACGGCGGCTTCACGCTCTTCTCGAATGCCGATGAGGGCGACTTCAACGAGCGATCGACGCCGCCCGAGGGTGCCCGCAACTTCCTCTATCTCGACGGCCACGTCGAGAACCTGTGACGACGGTTCACCGCCGGCCACACCCCGGAGATCGCTCCCATGAGCACCGCGACGGCCCGAGCGACGACGAGGCGGCCCGCCGCATCCCCCGCGGAGCGGCCTGCTGCATGGATCTGGGTCGTGGGTGTGGTCGCGTTGGCGCTCCTCGCCCTGCTCGCCGCCTGGCTCGCGGGTTGGGTTCGGTTCACGACCGATCCGCGGGTGACGGAGATCATCGCGCTCCAGGAGCAGGCGCGGGCGCGGTTCGGGCAGGGGAGCGGGCCCTCCAATCTGGCCGACGCGGCCGCCATGGCCACGTCGATGATGGAGATCCGGCAGAAGATGGAAGCGCTGCCGGAACACCTCCGCCCACAGGCAGAGCAGGCGGGGCGGAGCATGTTCCAGTCGGCATTCCGGGCCCGGATCGATTCGTATTTCGCGCTTCCGCCGGAACAGCGGCAGGCCGAGATCGACCGGCAGATCGACCAGGAGGAGATGATGCGGAAGGCCTTCGAAGCCGGCCGCACGGTGGCCGGCGCGTTCGGCGGCGGCGGAGCGGGGGCGGGGAGCGCAGCGCCGGCGAGGGGCACGGCCTCGGCGCCCGCGAACCCCCCGCGGCCTGGCGGCAGCCGTTCGGAAGAGGAGCGGAACCGCTGGCGGAAGTCGATGATCGATCGCACGACGCCGCAGGAGCGGGCCCGCTATGCCGAGTGGCGGCGGGCGATCGACGCCCGTCGCGAGCAGCGGGGCATGCCGAGCAACTGGCCACGGTAAGGCTGCAGCGGGGCAGGACGAAGGGCACACGACCATGCACGACACGCTCGGCCTTCTGGAGGAAGCCCGCCAGTTGGCTTCCGAACTGGGCTATACCGTGCGGGAGGAGCCCCTCGGGGAACTGGCCGGTGGCCCGTGCGTCGTGGGGGGCGAGCGGCGGATTCTCCTCAATCTCGCCCATGGCCCCGCGGATCGGCTGGAGGTCCTGCTCGGAGCACTCGCCGCCGACCCGCGTGTGGGAGCCGAGCCCAAGAGTCGGCTCCTCGCCAAGCGGCTGGCAGCGCTGGGTGGCGGTCGGTCCTAAAGGCCCTGGGTGGCCCTCATTGATAGAGGCCATGGGTGGCG
>CAMCPF010000398.1 GCA_945876515.1 Candidatus Kuenenia stuttgartensis | reverse complement strand
GCTGCGGCGGCACCACTCACGGCGGCCGCTTCCGGCGCCGCCCTCACCATCCACCCCTTGGAGACCGTGCTCGCATGATCGACCTGACTGGCAAAGTGGCCCTCGTGACCGGCTCGAGCCGGGGGATCGGCCGGGCCTGCGCCCTGCGGCTCGCCGAGGCCGGCGCCGACGTCGTCGTCAACTTCGTGACCAGCGGCCGCGAGGCCGACGCCGTCGCCGCCGAGATCGCGGCGCTCGGCCGTCGCGTCGCCTGTGTGCGGGCCGACGTGGGCGAGGAGGAAGACGTCGAGGACATGATCCGGTTCGTCGAGCAGGAGTTCGGCCGGCTCGACATCCTCGTGCACAACGCGGCCACCGGCGGCTTCCGTCCGCTGGCGGTCACCACCCAGCGGCACTTCGACGCCGCGATGCACACCAACGTGCTGTCGCTCGTGCACCTGCTCAAGGCGGCGGCGCCGCTGCTCGAGCGAGGCGCCGGGCGGGGTAAGGCGATCGTGCTCTCGAGCCACGGCACCCACATGGCGCTGCCGATGTACGGCCTGATCGGCGGCTCGAAGGCGGCGCTCACGGCGCTCGCCCGCCACTGGGCGCTGGAGCTCGGCGACCGCGGCGTGAACGTCAACATCGTGGAGGCCGGGCTGGTGGAGACCGACTCCACGCGGCGGCTGCCCGGCGCCGCCGAGATGTTCGCTGGACGGAAGTACAAGACGATGACCGGCGACCGGATGCTCGAGGCCGCCGACGTGGCCGACGCCGTGCTCTTCCTGGCCAGCCCACTGGCCGACTTGGTGCAGGGGCAGACGCTGGTGGTGGACGGTGGTGCCGCGATCCACGTCTGATAGGCTTCGAACACCCGGCGCGGCCACGAGAGCCGTGCAACCAGAAGAGATCCGCATGCCACGCCCCGCCCGCAGCGATTCCTACATCCTCCTGACCGGGGCCACGGGCCTCTTGGGCCGGTCGCTCGTTCGCGATCTGGCGGCCAAGGGCCAGCGGGTGGCGGTGATCGTGCGCGGCTCGAAATCGGGTGACGCAGCGAGCCGAGTGGACGAACTGCTCCGCGACTGGCAGGAGGTGGCCGGGGCCCACGTGCCCTGCCCGGTCGTTCTGGAGGGGGATCTGACGGCCGACGGCCTCGGGCTCTCTGCCGAGCAGCGTGCTTGGATCGCTGCCAACGTGCGGGAGGTCGTGCACTCCGCGGCCAGCCTTGTGTTCGGTCGCCGCGAGGCCGACGGCGAGCCCTACACGAGCAACGTGGGGGGCACGCGGAACGTGCTCGCCCTCTGTCGCGACGCGGGCATCCGCCGGCTGCATCACGTCTCGAGTGCTTACGTCGCCGGCCTGCGGACGGGCACGGTGCGGGAGAGCGAGCTCGATGTCGGCCAGACCTCGGGCAACGACTACGAGCGGAGCAAGATCGTCTCGGAGGGTGAGGCGACCAGCGCCGAGTTTCTCGACGTGGTGACGGTGCACCGACCGAGCATCATCGTCGGTGACGTGGTGCACGGGTTTACCAATACGTTCCACGGGTTCTACCGGCCGCTGCGGATCGTGATGCCGTTCGTCGAGGCCTTCGTCGATGCCACGCTCCCCCGCGGCTCGCTCCTGGCCGTGATGGGCATGGACGGCCACGAGGCCAAGAACCTCGTACCGGTGGACTGGGTGTCGGCGGCGATGACGCGGATCATCGGTGACGAGTCGCTGCACGGCCGCACCTACCATCTCACTTCCAGCTCGCCGACCACCGTGGGCACGCTCTGCCGCGTGTTCGAGCAGCTGGTGTTCGAGCTGGTGGCGGAGCGGCGGCGGCAGCGGGCGGCCGATGCGGCAGCGGGAGTCGATCCGACGGTTGTGTCCCACGCCGACCCGGAGGCGCTGGGCAAGATGTTCCTCGACCAGATGGACGTCTACCGGGCCTACTGGCGGGACGACCCGGTCTTCGACACGACCAACACCCGATCTGCCGTACCCGACCTGCCGGCGCCGCCGGTCGATGAGCCGCTGATCCGCCGGCTGTGCAGCTTCGCGATCGACAACCGCTTCCGCTGGCCGCCGGCCGGCCGCCGTCAGCCGCTGGCCTCGGCGCGGCCGCTGCTCGAGGGCCTGCTCGGCGAGGCGGAGTGGGCAGCGCCGCGGACCAGTCGCGTGGTCGGCCTGGCGGCGACGGGCTCCGGTGGCGGGCAGTGGACGATCGCGATCGAACAGGGTCAGCCGCTTTCGTTGCACATGGGCCTGCCGGCGGCCGACGTCCCCACCTGCTGGCTGGCGGCCTCAGCGCTCACGGAGCTGATCGAGGGCCGGGCCACGCTCGATGCGCTCCGCGGCCGTGGCGGCGTGCTCGTGGAGGGCGACGAGGCGGCCCGCCGCGTGGCCCTCGACGTGCTCGGATCGCTCGCCCCGGCCCGCCGCGGCCTGGTCACGGCCTAGCGCCGCGAGTGGCCAGCGGGCCCCCTCCCCAGGATCATGCCCCAGGTGGTCGTGAGAGAGTTCTGATGCCTCGAGTCTGCCCCCGGAGGCCGGGGAGGCCCGTGCCCGCGGCGCACGAATCGCTCAGCGACTGGGCGCTGGTTGTCGAGGTGCCATTGACCGGGCTATCGTTTGACTCGATGAGACTCACGCTCCTCACCACCCTGCTCCTCCTGTCGGTTTCCCCGCTGCACGCTGCAGACAAGCCCGACGCCCACCTGTCCTCCGGCGAGTATTTCATCCGGCAATCTTGGTCGCAGGAGCACGACTTTCCGCGCCCCTACCACGTCCACGTGCCGGCGAATCCTGACCACCGGAAGCTGCCCGTTCTCATCTTCCTTCACGGCAACGGAGGCAATGCCCGGGGCACGATGCCCGGCTTCCTTCGGCAACACCCGACGATGGCGGCGCGCTACGTGATGGCGTTTCCCGACGGCTACTTGAAGAGCTGGAACATCGCAGCCGAACGGTCGAAGGCGGATGATCGTACGTTCATCGAAGCCATCGTCGAAACGCTCGCTGCTTGCGACAACGTCCAGCCGGATAACTTCACCATCATGGGCGTCTCGAATGGCGCGGCCCTGGCGAATCAATTGGCCATCGAGAGTGGCTTGCCGACCATCCGCAACTATGTCACCGCCGTCAGTCCGCTCAACGTGCTGCAACACGACGGACGGCACTTCAAAGCCAAGGGCGATGATAACAGCTACCGGACTGTTGCGACCCCTCGGGTCGGCGCACGAATCATGAACATCTCGGGAACGGAAGAGCATCTGGTCCCGTATCACGGCGGGCCTTCCCCGGTGATTCCCGGGA
>CAMCPF010000397.1 GCA_945876515.1 Candidatus Kuenenia stuttgartensis | reverse complement strand
CAGCCGCCGGATCCTCACCTGCGGCAAGCGGACGGCGCTCGTCGAGATCACGCCCGAGCATCCGGCCGGCCGGGTCGAGTGGAGCCACCCGGCCAACACCCGCGAGGGCTGGGTGCTGCCCGACGGCAACATCTTGCTCGCGCTCTCGAAGGGAGCCAACACGCCCCGCGGCGGCGCAGTCGAGATCAAGCGAGGCGGCGACGGCCAGCCCGACGAGATCGTCTGGCGATACGACGGCACGCAGGACGAGGTCAACAGCATCCAGAAAACGCCCGAGGGAACGTACGTGCTCAGTGAGGCTGGGCCCAACCCAAGGCTCTTGGAAATCGCCGCCGACGGTTCGATCGTGGCTGAGATCCCGCTCGCCTGCCAGAAGCAAAACCATCACATGCAGACCCGGATGGCCCGCAAGCAGCCTGACGGTACGTTTCTCGTGCCCCACCTGCTCGACTTCGCCATCAAGCGCTACGACGCCGCGGGCAAGGTCGTCGCCTCGATCGACACCCGCGTGCCCGATGAGCCGAAGGTCAACTCCTGGCCCTTCACGGCGATCGCGCTCGCCGACGGCGGGATCCTGGCCGGGCTCACCAACGGCAACCGCGTGGCCGAGTATGCCCGCGACGGCACGCTCCGCTGGGAGATCACGACGGCCGACGTCGAGGGTGCGATCGCCGACGCCTGCGGCATCCAGCGGCTGCCGAACGGCAACACGATGATCGCGAGCTACCACATCGGCAAGGGGGGCGTGCGGCTCTTGGAGGTGACGCCCGAGAAGAAGATCGCCTGGACGTGGACGGCCGACGTCCCCGCGGTGCATCACTTCCACGTGGTGAGCATCGACGGCAAAAACCTCCCCTGGCCGCCGCTGCGGTAACGCTGGCCGGCGACCAGAACCCGCAACGGATGGCCGGGAACGGGCACGCTCCAGCGGCCCCAAACCGTTCCCCGCCAACGCCCACGATGCTCGGCTGTCGCGAGCGCGCGGGAGTCTGTATAGTGCCCCGCCAGGTGTATCGGTCACGGAGGGGAACTAGATGGATTCGACTCAGCTGCAGCAACCACATCGCGTGAGGCCCCACGGCATGACGCTGGTCGAGTTGCTCGTCGTCATAGCGATCATCGCGATGCTGATCGCCCTGCTCCTCCCTTCCGTGCAGAGCGTCCGCGAGACAGCTCGCCGTACGCAATGCGGAAACAACGTCACACAACTCGCCAAAGCGGCGTTGAGCCACGTCCATACCCACGGTTTCTTTCCCAGCGGAGGCTGGGGCTACTTCTGGGTAGGCGATGCCGATCGCGGATTTGGCCGTGACCAGCCGGGCGGATGGCTCTACTCCTGCCTGCCTTACATGGAGCAAAGCTCGGCCTGGTCGTTACCGGGAGACGGCCAGGCAAACGTCGTCACTGACACGCAGCGCAACGGTGCCAATAAGCTCAGTAAGACGCTCTTGCCGGTCGTCAACTGCCCGTCGCGGCGGCCTAACCAACTGTTCCCCAAACCGGTGGACGGTACTTTCGTGGCCCGCAATGCGGCCAACAACACCGCGGCTGACAACCTCGCAGCCCGGTCTGACTACGCAGTGACCGCCGGCCACTCGACGTGGGCGGGACTATTCGACTGGGCTGGCCCCCCGGCGGGAGTCGACCTCAACACCGTGCACGACGGCTCAGGATTTACATGGCCCGACATGCTGGACGGGGCTCGCGATCACCTGACCGGGCTGGCTTACATACGAAGCGAAGCTCGTGAGGGCGGTGTCACCGATGGCTTCTCGTCGACGTACCTGATCGGGGAGCGATACGTCTGCCCCGAAAAGTACTTCACTGGCACATCCGGCAGCGACAACGAAACCTGGGTGCAGGGCACCAACAACGACATGCTCCGAACCGGCGGCTGGGCTCCGCGGCAGGATACCCGTGGCTACGACAATGGCGGTGCGCTCGTGTACGGGAGCATTCATGCCAGTTCGTTCTGCATGTCGCTCGCCGATGGCTCGGTGCGCTGGATTGCCTACGACATCAACCCCACCATTCATTCCAATCTTTCCAATCGCAGGGATGGCCAAGCCATTCCGGGTGACGCCTTGCCGTAGTGCAACTCGCGGCTTCACCGCCGCCGCCAGGCCTCGGCCAGGATCACGCCCGCCGCCACGGAAACATTCAGGCTCTCGACGGCCCCGGTGCCGGGGATCCGCACGCGGTCGGTCGCCGCCCGCTCGATCGCCGGCGAAACGCCGTGTCCCTCGCTGCCGAGCACGATCACGCTCTTCGCCCCGAGCGGCGTCGACTGCGGCGGCTCACCGCGGTGGCTCGATGCCGCGACGATTGCAAACCCCACATCCGCAAGCCGCCGCAAGGCCGTCGGCGGGTCGGGGAGGTCGCAGACGGGCACGACCTCCGCCGCCCCCTCGGCCACGCGGACCGCCGCCGGCGAGAGCGGCGGCAGCTCGCCCAGTCGCCCCGTCACGGCCGAGACGCCGAAGTGCGCTGCTGTCCTGAGGATCGAGCCCAGGTTGTGCGGATTCTCCACGCCGTCGAGATAGAGGATCGGGCCACCACACCGGCCGGCATCCACCTCCCGCGCAAGGTCGTCGATACCCCAGCGCCGGATCGCCCGGGCCAGGATCGCGATTCCCTCGTGGTGCGTGGAGCCCGTGATCCGCCGCAGGTTTTCCTCCTCGACGATCTGAAAGCCCTTGCGGTGCTCGGCGCACCAAGCGAGCAGCCTCGCGAACCGTGGCTTCTGGGCGGCGACCAGATAGACCCGCACGATCTCCCCCGGCCGCTTCGCGAACAGCGCGTCGCAGGCCCGCGCGCCGTGGTACGTCTCCTCGCTGGCCGTCTTGTGACGCGGCGTGGTCGGAGCCCCCCCGGTTCGTGGTCGTGCTCGGGATGCCTTGCGCTTGGCCATCACCCGCCCCGCTTCCGCGTGAGCATGAACTCGTTTCCTTCCGTGTCGACGCACATCGCCAGGTGCGGCGGCTCGCCGTTCTCGGGCTCAGGCTCGCGCGTCAGCTGCCCGCCGGCCGCCACCACCTCCTTGGCGCCGACCATCACGTCGGCCACCTGGAAACTCAGGCCGGTCCAGGTGCGCTTGCCCTCGCCGCCGGAGTGAATCCCGATCACGGAGTCCAGGATGCCCACTTCCGTGATCGCCGGGTTCTGCCGCAGGATCCGGCCGCCAAGGAGGTGGCAGTAAAACCGGGCCGCACGCTCCATGTCGGCGGCCCAGATCACGTACTTCACGCGCTCGACGATCATGCTCGGGGGATCCTGAAGTGATCGCCGGACGG
>CAMCPF010000396.1 GCA_945876515.1 Candidatus Kuenenia stuttgartensis | reverse complement strand
TCTTCTATCCCGCCGAGAAGTACCACCAGGATTACTTCGCCAACAATCCCTATCAGCCCTACTGCCAGGCGATGGTGGCGCCGAAGGTGGCCAAGGTTCGCAAGGTCTTCAAGGACATCCTGGCCGACAAGCCCTGAGGCTCTGTCGCCAGGCTTGGCCCGGCTCCCTGGGCTTGAGGCAGCGTCACGTGGAGGGCCGGGATTGCCCGTGCCCCGTCGCCGGACGTTCGCTGCGGGGGCGTATGGAGGGGCGGAGGCAACGTTTGCTGGTGGGCCGGGATTGCCCATGCCCCATCGCCGGACGTTCGCTGCGGGCCTCCTGCCCTTCGCTCACTCGGATGCAGACTTCGCTGCGCAATCCTTGCTGCGCTTGTCTGCATACGCCGGCTCTCGGGGCACGGGCAACCCCGGCTGAATACGGTCACGAAGTGCCCGAGGCGGAACGCGTTTCCGCGATGTGGCACGCAGCGGGCGCAGCCCGCGCCGCGTGCCATCGGGATTGCCTGCCTCGACAAACATCCGCGCAGAAGAGGCTACGAGCGCTTGAGAGCCGCACGCCATCGGCCGCCCGGAAGGCGGCCGGCGGCCGGAGGGCCGCCGAGGTGCAGGGGGCATGGATGCCCCTGCACCGCTGAAACAGCATCGCCGTTACGCGTCAGGGTAACGTGCCACAAGCTCGCCCGCTTCGACGGGCGTGCCGGGGGAGACGAGCACCTCGGCGAGGGTGCCGTCGCGCTCGGCGTGCACGGTCGTCTCCATCTTCATCGCTTCGAGGCTCAGGAGCTTCTGGCCCTTCTTCACCTTGTCGCCGGTTCGCACCGCGACCGTCACGATCAGCCCCGGCATCGGCGCCGCGACCTCGCGGGCGTCGCCCGGCGTGGCCTTGGGCCGCTTCTGCACCTGGGCCTCGAGCGACCGGTCGAGGATCGAGACGCTCCGCGGCTGGCCGTTCAACTCGAAGAAGACCGTCCGGCTGCCGTCGGCGTGGGGCTCGCCCACGGTCAGGAGGCGGATCACGAGGGTCTTGCCCCGCTCGATCTCCACGGCAAGTTCCTCGCCCGGCTTCATGCCCTCGAGGAAGGCCGGCGTCGGCAGGACGCTCACGTCGCCGTGCTTCGCCGCATGCAGGGCGAAGTCTTGAAAGACCCGCGGGTAGAGCAGCCAGGAGAGCACGTCGCGGGGCGAGGCCGGGCCACCCACGATCTCGCCGACGGTCTTGGCCGCGGCGGCGAAGTCGGCCGGGGGCATGCTCTCGCCAGGCCGTCCGGTGATCACCTCGCCGTTCTTGACGACCCGCTTCACGACCGCGGGCGGGAAGCCGCCGGGCGGCTGGCCCATCCGGCCGGCGAGGAGGTCGATCGCCGACTCGGGAAACGCGATCTCGCGGGAGTCGTCGGTCAGGTCGTCGGCCGTGAGGCCGTTGGTGACCAGGAGCAGGGCGAGGTCGCCCACCGCCTTGCTCGTCGGCGTCACCTTGACGATGTCGCCCAGCACGCGATTCACGTCGGCGTAGCTGCGGCAGACCTCTTCCCAGCGGTCGCCGAGGCCGAGGGCCTTGGCCTGCTCGAGGAGGTTCGTGAACTGGCCGCCGGGCATCTCGTGGAGGTAGAGGTCGGCGTCGGGGGCCTTCATGCCGCATTCGAAGGCGGTGTAGTGGTCGCGGACGGCCGACCAGTAGTGGGCGAGGTGCCGGAGGTCGTCGGTGTCGAGGCCGGCGTCGAGCGGCGTGTGGCGGACGGCATCGACCAGGGCGTTGAGGTTCGGCTGGCTTGTGAGGCCGGCGAAGGGGGCGAAGGCGGCGTCGACCACGCTCGCGCCGTGGCCGACGGCCTCGAGCAGCGTCGCCACCTGGGAGCCGGCCGTGTCGTGGGTGTGGAAGTGGATCGGGATCCCGACCTCGTCGTGGAGAGCCTGCACGAGCTTGGCGGCGGCGAACGGCTTGCAGAGGCCGGCCATGTCCTTGATGGCGAGCATGTGGGCGCCGAGCTTCTCGAGCTCCTTGGCGAGGTCGACGTAATACCGCAGCGAGTATTTCGGACGGTTCGGATCGAGCACGTCGCCCGTGTAGCAGATCGCCGCCTCGCAGATCGCCCCGCTCTCCTGCACGGCCTCCATCGCGACGCGGATGTTGGGCACCCAGTTGAGCGGGTCGAACACGCGGAAGAGATCGATGCCCGCCGCAGCCGACTCCTTGACGAATTCGCGGACGACGTTGTCGGGGTAGTTGGTGTAGCCGACGGCGTTGCTCGCCCGGAGCAGCATCTGGAAGAGGATGTTCGGAATCCGCTCCCGCAGCTGCACGAGCCGCTGCCAGGGGCACTCCTTGAGGAACCGCATCGCCGTGTCGAAGGTGGCCCCGCCCCACATCTCGAGCGAGAACAGCCCGGCCCCGAGTTGGGCGTAGGCGTCGGCCACGGCCAGCATGTCGTACGACCGCATCCGCGTGGCGAGCAGCGACTGGTGGGCGTCGCGCATCGTCGTGTCGGTCACGAGCAGCCGCTTCTGCTCCCGCACCCAGGCGGCGAACTTCGTCGGCCCGAGTTGCTGGAGCTTCTGCCGCGTGCCGGCCGGCGGCGGGGCGAGCGGGTCGTGCTCGGGCAGGATGGCGGGCTCGCGGCGGACCGCCGCCGGACGGCCCTTGACCAGCGGGTTGCCGTTGACGATCACGTCGCCGAGGTATTCGAGCAGCCGCGTGGCCCGGTCGCGGCGGATCGGGAAGTCGAACAGCGCGGGGGTTTCGTCGATGAACCGGGTGGTGCACTCGCCCGCCAGGAAGGCGGGATGGGTGACGAGGTTCACGAGGAACGGGATGTTGGTCTTCACACCCCGCACCCGGAATTCCTGAAGGCAGCGTTCGACGTGGCCGGCGGCCTCGGGGAGGGTGAGGCCGCGGGCCGTGACCTTCACGAGCAGCGAGTCGAAGTAGGGCGTGACCACGGCACCGGAGAAGGCGGAGCCGGCGTCGAGCCGGATGCCCATGCCGCTGGCCGAACGGTAGGCGGTGATCCGGCCGTAGTCGGGCAGGAAGCGGTTTTCCGGGTCTTCGGTGGTCACGCGGCACTGGATCGCGGTGCCCATCGAGCGGATGGCGGCCTGGTCACCCAGCCCGATCTCAGGGTCGCCGAGCTTCCAGCCTTCGGCCACCCGGATCTGACGGCGGACGATGTCGATGCCGGTGATCTCCTCGGTGACGGTGTGCTCGACCTGGATTCGGGGATTGACCTCGAGGAAGTAGAAGCGGCCGGTGTCGGCGTCGACCAGGAACTCGACGGTGCCGGCGTTCTCATAGCGGGCCATCCGGCCG
>CAMCPF010000395.1 GCA_945876515.1 Candidatus Kuenenia stuttgartensis | reverse complement strand
CACGAGCACCATCACGACCCCGGCCGGCCGGGCGTCCTGGCGAGGCGGCCTCGATCCACTCAGGCGCTCGCAGGCCTGGTGGCTCATGGCGCGGCGCATGATCGTCACACTGGCAGCCGGTGTGCTCGTCGTCCTGCTCGTACGCATGCTGCTCACGGTGCGGCGTCAGGTGCCGATCGTCGTGGGCTGCGTGGCCAGCTATCGTTCCCCGCTGGCGATCATTCCGCTGGTCGACGAAGACCGTGCGCTGCTCGCATCACTCGCCCGTCCCGGGAGTTTTTTCTTCGATCCGGGCTCGGCGATGGTCTACGACACCAGTGCATCACTGCCCTCGGCGACCGCCGACGAGATGCTCGCCACGTTGACCTCCACCCTGCGTCGCACCAAGCCCGGGGGACCCGACGGCGACATGGCGATCGTCTATCTCACCGCCATCGGCACGCTCGATGACAGTGGCCGCCCCTGCCTCGTCCCACCCGGTGCTTCCGACGACCCGACGGGCGTCGATCAGGAGAGCTATCTGCAGGTCGAGCGATTGCTGAACGCCTGCCGCGAGGCCCTGCCGGAGCGGGTCGGGATCCTCGTGGTGCTCGACGCCTGCCGGACGGTAACCGACTGGCCGCTCGGAGTCGATGACGGCGACTTCACGCCCGCCGTGGAGGCACTGCTTGCAAACTCGGGCCTCAAGCGGATGTGGGTGATGGTCCCGGCGGCGACGGGGCAGCATTCCTTCGCCAGCGCCGCGCACGGCTCGAGCGCGGCGGTCGCGGAGTTCGTGCGGGGCATGCGCGGGGCGGCCGACGTCAGGCCCTGGGGGGACGCCGACGGCCGCGTGGAACTGCGGGAACTAGCCGCGTATCTCGCCCTTCACGTCGATCATCGGGCGCGGGCGATGTTCGGCGAACGACAGACTCCCGTGGTTTTCCCAACGTCGGCTGACGACGGCGACGCGGCCCTCGCCTCGACGATCGTGCGGGATTCCCTGATCGAGGTGCCCTGGGACGGTGAGGTCTCCGAGGATGGATGGCTGGCGGACCGCTGGCGGGCGGCGGAGCGGCTGCGGCCCACGGCCATCCGCGAGCGGCCGCTTTCCTGGTCCTCCTACCTCCACATGCTCCTCCGGGCCGAGTCGCTGCGTTCGGCGGGCACGGCCTTCATCGACGAACAAATTGATGTCGATCGAACGGTCGAGCGGATGGAAACGGCGCTCAGCCTCCCTCTCATCCCCAGCGCCCGCCTGGTTCCCGGAGTCCGGCTGGCGTACGCAGCCCAGGCCGCTACAGATGCCGGAAACGTCGATGTGCGTCGCTGGCTGGCGGCCGTCGAACGCTACGTCGCCGCCGACCAGCCGCGTACCGAGAACGCAAAGCCGCCTGCAGCCAGCGAGGACGTTGACGGCTGGATGCTCCGCGCCGAAGCCGCCTGGCGATGGCTCATCGAAAAATGCGAGTCGGATGCCGCCATCGACAGGGCCGCCGTGGCTCGGTGGCTGGAATGTGTCGGCTCACGTCCGGAAGGGGTCACGTTCAACCCCGTGCAATTGCACCTCGTGCGGATGCTGGTTCGCTGGGCCGATCCCGTCGACTGGCAGCGGCAACCAGCTGTCTTTCGCGACGTGCTTCGCATGGTCTCGATGTCGCGGCAGGCGTCCTACCCCCAGGACGTCCGGGCTGATCGCATCCTCGGTGCCGACGACCTTGTGCAGCGCGGCAACACCCTGATGCGCACGGCCCTCGACCTCATCTTCGTGGGAGGACCGGCCAACATCGAGGAGGCCGCCCGGCTGTCGCGCGAAGCCATCGCCCTGTTCGATCAGCGGGAAGCCCTCGCCGGGCAGCGGATGCGTGCGATCCAACTGCTCGACACCGTGCGGGCGGAAATGCCGTATCTCGCGGCCTGGTGGGTCGAGGAGGCTCGGCACGCGGCCCGCGTGCCCGACGACAAGGAGAGCGCCGGCGTCCGCACGAACGCCACCGACATCCAGGCTGCGCTCGTGGCGGTCGAGCAACTCGAGCAGGTGCTCGACGGCAACCTCGCACCGATCGCGGCCTCGACTCCCGCCGGCACGCCCGACAAAGCCGAGGAACTGCGGGCCCGATGCGAGGCGGCGTTCATGGCACTCCGCTCCTCGTACCTCGATGACTGCGCCGACCTGGCGACGCAGGCCCCAGACAGCCCACGTACGCTCGGCCGGATTCGCCGCGTCCTCGCGGTGCCCCTGGTGCTCGGCGATCTCAGGGTGCGGCTGCTGCGTCGGGCCTCCGACCTCGATCGCCGTCAGGCGGCGTTGATGGCCCGGGAGCCCTATCATCCCGAGGATCCACCACCACCGGTCGATCCTGCCGCGGCGGTGGCCGGGTGGATCACGTGGCGCAACCTGTTCACCAATCCGGTCTTGCCCGCCCTCTCGTCAGACTCGGCTGGCGTGACGACGCTGCCCACGTCGGCGGCGGACATCGCGGCCAGCGTCGGCCGGCAGGTGACAGCCGTGAGGGCCGCCGCCCGATCACTCCCCTCGATCCTCGCCAACTTCGACCGTGAGCGGGCCGCGTTGGAGATCGGCAGCCGCGAGCGCGATGCGAGCGTGATCGAACTGCTCGCGCGGGCGAGCGCGGTGAGCCGGCGGCTGGCTCCCGTGGCCGGACAAAAGCCGCGTCTCAACGAGGGGGCCACGGCCACGCAGCGCTACTTCGCCGCTGCCTGGCACAACCGGCTCCTCAGCCATGCAGACTTGACGATCCAGGAGTTCTGGGGAGGCGTGGAGCCCGATGAACCGGTCTATTGCGTCCACAAGGCGCGGTTATTGCGGGACGCGGCAGAGGAGATGGTGCGCAGCAATGACGTGGTATTCGGCGACGCTGAACGCGCGCGAGTGTCCGCCAGGATCGAATCCCTCGCGACGCTGGGCGGCGGCTTCGCAGACCTCGAACTCGCTCCCGACCGGCTGATTCTTCCGTCGGCTTCGGGCGTCGCCCCGCCGCGAAACAAGGCCACGCTCACCGCCCTGGCGAACGTGCCGGAAGGGCTCGCCGCCATGTGGCTCTCGGAGTCGGTCGACGGCCGCCCGCTGGAACTCCTCGAGAGCGGCGTCGGAAACGATTCACCCAGTCCGTCCGCGCGGACCGTCGCCAGCCGAACGGGGGTTCGGGTGGCGGTGCCGGCCGTGGAGACCTCCTGGCAGCTCGACGCCGCGGCTGCCAACAGCCTGGAGTTGAACCGCACGGCCGTCCTCGATCTGACGGCGTGGTATCGCGGCCACCGCCTGGTCGTCGGCCTCCCGGTGGCGGCGGCGGCGGCGTCACGG
>CAMCPF010000394.1 GCA_945876515.1 Candidatus Kuenenia stuttgartensis | reverse complement strand
CTGCGCTCGGCCAGCAACGCCGCTCGATTGGCACGGGCAACCCCTCGCGGATTAACGCGCGGCAGTGCGAGGCTCCGGCGAACTCGGAGGCGCAGTTCGGCGGGTGGCGTTGCAACTTGCTTGCTGACGGTGGCAGCGGTGATGAGTTCAACCGGCTGCGGCGGGCCTGTCCGGCGGGCGGTTGCCGGCAGCGTTACGCTCGACGGCCGGCCGCTCGAGGAGGCCGTGATCCTGTTCGTGCCCCTGGATGCGGGCGGCCGCAAGACCGGCGGCCCGATCACGGCCGGTCGCTACGCGATGGGCAAGGATGTCGGCCTGCTGCCCGGCCGCTACCGTGTCGAGGTCGCCGACGATCCGCCGATCGATCCCACCACGCGGCCCGAACAAGGGAAGCCACCGGCCCGCCGAACACTGCCCGTCGTCTACTCGACATCCTCGCCCCTAGCCGTCGAGGTCACGGCTGACGGCCCCGCCGATTTCAGTTTCAATCTTTCCAGTAAGCCCGCTGGCACGCCCTGAGCAAGATTCGTCAAGCAAGGATTTTGTCATGCACGCTCCCATGCCCTTCGGTCGGCACATCGTTCGTGTCATCACCAGCAGTGTTCTTCCAGCCGCCCTCGTCGCCCTCACGGTCGGCGGCGTCGCCCGGGCCCACTTCGTGTTCGTATTGCCGGACGAGGAGGCCAGTCAGGCCCGCGTGATCCTCAGCGAGACGCTCGAACTCGACGAGAACGTCGATCCCGCGCTCGTCGATGGCGTGAAGCTCGTGACCCGTGACGGCGCCGGTGACGAAGGAGCCCTCGCGCTCGTCCGCGACGGTGAGACCCGGCTCGTGAAACTCCCCGAGAAGACGCGGGGCGCGATCCACGGCACGCTCACGCACGGGGTCATGAAGCACGGCCCCAAGCCATTCCTCGTCGTCTACCACCCGAAGGCCTGCCTCGGCTATCCCTTCGGCTCGGCCGGCCGGATCGGCGCCGAGTCGCCGGCGGAGATCGTGCCGGCCGGCCATCCCGCCGCCGTGCGGTTTCAACTGCTCGCGCGGGGCGAGCCGGTGGCCGAGGCGAAGATGATCGTGCTCCTGCCCGATGGCAAGCAGCAGGAGGTGGTCACCGACGCCAAGGGCCACACCCCCGTGTTCGACGCCGCCGGCCGCTACGGCGCCTGGGCCCGCTACGTCGTGGCCAAGCCGGGCGAGCACTCGGGCGAGGCCTACATGGAAGAGCGTCATTACCCCACGATCGTGATGGACGTGCCCGTTGGCCACAGCGGTGCGGCCAAGGAGACCCACGCGACGTTCACCAAGACGGAGAAGCTGCCCTCCCTGCCCGTGGCCGCCTCGAGCCTGGGGGCCGTGGCCTGTGATGGCCACGTCTACGTGTATGGCGGCCACATCGCCCCGGTGCACACCTACTCGACCGAGGCCGTTTCTGGCCGGTTCTTTCGCCGGCCGCTCTCGGGTGGCGGCGGCTGGGAGGAGCTCGCCGGCGGGCCGGCCCTGCAAGGCATGAACCTCGCCACGCACGGAGGCAAGATCTATCGCGTCGGCGGGATGGACCCGCGGAACAAACCGGGCGACCCGGCCGAAAACTTCTCGGTCGCGTCGGCCGCCTGCTACGACCCAGCTGCCAACACCTGGACCGACCTCCCGGCGATGCCGGAGCCGCGGTCGAGCCACGACGTGGCGGTGGTCGGAGACACGCTCTACGTGGTCGGCGGCTGGACCATGCTCGGCCACGACGGCGAGGACTGGTGCGACACGATGCTGGCCCTCGACCTCACGAATCCCGCGGCCGGCTGGAAGACCCTTTCGCAGCCTTTCTCGCGGCGGGCCCTGATCGCGGCGGTGGACGAGGGCAACCTCTACGTGATCGGCGGCTTCACCGAGGAGGAGGAGGCCAGTCGCCGGGTGGACATCTTCGATCCTGTCACCGGCACCTGGTCCAAGGGGCCCGATCTGCCCGGTGAGCCACTCAACGGCTTCGCGCCGGCCGCCTGCACGGTCGGCGGGCTTGTCCACGTGAGCGTGGCCGATGGCAGCGTGCACCGGCTGACCGAAACGGGCCGCCGCTGGGAGCCGGTCGCGAGCGTGGTGCCGCGGATCGTGCACCGGGCGGTGAGCGACGGCGACGACCACCTGGTGCTCGTGGGAGGTGCAGCCAACGCCGAGAACCTCGATTTGGTCGAGCGAGTGCCCGTGGCGAAGTGACGCCGCCGAGGGGCCCACCGGCGTTTGGCCCCGCGGCCGGGCCCGGAGAGCCATTTCCGCGGCTCACGAGTCGCTCAGATCCGGGGCCGGTGGTGGAAGTGGTGTCGGCCGAGCTATCCTACCGGTGAGATAAACCGTCTCACTGCCTGATCCCCTTCGAGGAAAGCACACCATGGGACGGACCGTCTGGATCGGATTGGTTTGCTGCGGAATCCTCACGGGGCACGGGTACGCCTTCGCCATCTCTCCCGGCTTTGTCGAGACGTTTGCCTCGGGCCTTGGTGGATGGCAAAAGGGGCAGGTCAACCCTACCTACCTTTCGACCGTGTCCGCCGGTGGCCCGGCAGGGGCGGGCGATGCGTACATGCAGTCGGTCGCGGACGGCGGCGGGTCGTTTGGAAAGCTCACGGTGTTCAACGCCCAAGAGTGGAGCACGGACTTCCTCGCCGACGGGGTCACGGGCATTCGCATGGATCTGCTCAACGACGGTGCCACGCCTCTGGCGATCCGCATCGGCCTGCGCGACGGAGGGGGAGCCGGATACATTTCGGCGACACCCTTCTCCCTGCCGGCCGGCTCGGGTTGGCAGACGGCAGCGTTTCCCATCTCGGAGGCGGGCATGACGGCCGTCGGTTCCCCCGGCAGTTTCACTTCATTTCTGGCAGCTGGTGGGTTTCAGTTCCGAATCCTGAACGCATCTGGCACGTCGAGTCTTAACGGCGATACCGTCGTCTCCACGCTGGGCATCGACAACATCACCGCCGTGCCGGAGCCATCGTGTCTGCTGCTGGTCAGTTCGCTCGCCGCCCTGGGCCTCCGGGCGCGGTCAGTCGCCAGTGGCAGGCGTTGAGGGATCGGGATCATCGGCGTGGTCATGCCCGTGCGGGTGTGAGTGGCCGTGGCGGTGGAGGGTCGGTTTGGTCGGGTGGTGGAGCGGCACGCCGAGGAGGTCGCCGTTGGGCTTGAACCCGCCGCCGTCCACGTCCACGAAGATCGGGTTGGTGACGGCGATCGGCCGCCGCTGGGCATGGTCCGGGCCCTTCTCGAGCCCCAGGTTCGAGCCTTCGCCGATGGTGGCCTCCACGAGATGGGTGTCGCGGT
>CAMCPF010000393.1 GCA_945876515.1 Candidatus Kuenenia stuttgartensis | reverse complement strand
CGCTCGCGTCGTACGACCAGTAAAAGGTCGAGCCCGTGGTTGCCGCCCCGAAACTGGTCCGAGTCACCTCCACGCCGGCCGAGTCGAACACGATGACCCCGTCACCACCCGAGCTGAAGCTCACGCCGCTTGCGTAATACGTGCCGAGCTTCGGGTTTCGCACGTTGGCGGGCTCGGGGCCGAGGTTCCAGAACGTCTGAAACGCCGGGACAGTCGTCCCCGGCAGGTTCGACTCCACCAACACGGCCGACTCACCCGGTTGCAGCAGCGTCCAGGCGGGGTCGGTCCCCATGGTGTAAGGGACGATCGCGGCGGAAGCAGCAAAGTTGAAGGAGTTGTCGTCCATCTTCCAGTTCGTGATGTCCACGGCCGTGTCGCCGTAGTTGGTGATCTCGAACCAGTCGGGCGTGCCGCCGGTGCCGCTGGAGCTCTGCACCTCGGTGATCCGGATGATGCCGGCCGCGTGCACGGAGCTGGTCCAGGCGACGAGTGCGAGCCCGAGCACGAGCCGGGAGGCGCGGAGGGAAGCAAGCATGACGGGAACTCCGGGGAGTGAAACGGTTCGGAAGAAGGTCTAGCGACGCGTGGTCAGGGAATCGTGAGCCGCGAGCGGGGCGGGCAGCCGCACGACCCAGAGGCAGGAACGGGGCCGGGGGGAGCCGGGCCGGGCGTGGACGCCGAAGTCGTCGTCGTTGACGAGCAACACCCGCTGGTCGTCGAGCATGGCGAGCCCCTCCAACTTCAGCTTGGAGCCGGAATCGCTGTCGGAGCCGAACGCATCCTCGCGCAGCCGCGGCACGAGTGGCCCCAGGTCGGCCACAAGCGACTTCCGCAGGGGCTCGATGCCCGCCGCCGCGAGATTGCGGATCATCTCCAGCGGCTCACCCTCGCCGCGGCGGGTCCGCGGGAGCGTGTCCGTGGCCCCCCTGGAATCGGCCCGATACAGCCTGGCAAGGCCACAATCAGCCTGCTCGAGCACGAGGAGCGAGCCGTCGGCGAGCGACGCCAGGCAGCAGAGTTTGCCGTCGTCAGCAGGTGCCCCCCGCTCGGCCCTGTCCTCGTGGCTCGGGTCACCCAGGCGATACACATGCTCGGCGACCGGCGTGCCAGAGACGGCATCGACCACGAGCAACCGCACGTTGCCCGTCTTTCTCCCTGCCTTCGTCTCCGGGTGGTCGAGCGGGCTCTGCAGCAGCGCGAACAGACGCTTGCCATCCGCCGAGAGCGCGAGCCCCTCGAAGCCGCGGTTGTCGCGGCGGTCGCCGTAAGCCGGCGGGATATCGATGATCACCTTCATGCCCGCCCCGGCGAGGACGACTCCCTCCGGCACGTGCCGCTCGAGGCATCTGCCCTGGGCGTCAATTCGCAGCAGCGACGGCCGGTACTCCTCGCTGGCCCAGAACGAGCCGTCGGGCATTACGACGAGCCCCTCGGTGTCGACGCCGTTCGGGTCCGGCGGCAAGGCCTCTCGGCCGGCGGCGTCGAGGATCGTCTCGTCGCGGCCCACGCCGTTGGGGCGGCCGGAGACGGCGGCTCCCGATAACGCCCTGAGCGGCAGCATCTGCTCGACCTCCGCCAAGTGGGCGGCATCATTCCCAGCGGGCACTCGCAGCCGCACGAGCACCGGCGAAAAGCCGGGGGCGAGAAGCGTTCGCCGCTCCGCATCGCCGCTGCCGGTGGTGCCATTCGGGCCACGGTCGGTGATGGTCCAGACCGTGATGCCGGACGGATCGCGAGCCGCGATAACCAGCTCGCTCAGGCCGCCGAGCGTGACGTCGTGTCCACCGGGCAGCAGAACACGCGGGAGCAGATGCGTCGCCTGCACTTCAGGCCGGCCCGCGACCGATTCCGCAAAGCAAATGCCCTCCGCGGCCACGGCGGCAGCGCAGACGGTCCACACCCGAATCGCGCAGCATGGCCGATTCGACCTGGTGGCCAGCATCACGGCACCACCACGTTTTCGCCGCCTGCGCGGGTGATCATGCCGCAGAAGGTTCGCAGGTCAACGCCCTCAGCGATCACCCGCGTGGAGGTGTCACCAAACACGGCCACCATGCCGCCGTCGTGGAATGAATAGCATTCGCCTTCGTTCGTTGCGTTCATGGGAATCCCGGTGCCCGGGGCCGCCCCCTTCATATTCGTCGCCGTCGCCTTGGACTCGTCGATGGAATCGAGCTTGAAGGGCCCCAGGCTGTCGGCCCAGCCGACCCCTTGGTCGAACATCCACGGCGCGCCCGTGGCCGGCACCAACCGTGGCCGACCCATCCGGTAGGTCAGCGGCCTGGCGGCGCACTCTACGACGAGCATCGTCTTGGACATCCCATCAACAATCTCACGCATTCGGGTGATCGAGTCTTTCGTGAGGAAGCCGGCGGCCGCGGCGTCCGTTCGGTACGGATCGGGGGCTGGCAGCACGCCGCTCTTGACGCCCGTCACGCACTCGTAGTCCGTGAACCCCAGGGGTGCCCGCATCGCCGTAATGGCACGCCTCGCGCTGTCGCTGTCACTGGACGCCGGGATCTGGGTAATGGTCCCCCGAGGAGGAGCCGACGGACAGCGGTACACGCTGACGTTGGTGGCGGCCACAGCGAGATTGCAGTCCGGACGAATACCGAGTTCGGGCGTTGCCGGCTTGGGAGGCAAGGTGTTCGAAGTCATATCGAACCAATCCTTGTTCCAGTCGTAGGTCTCAGCCACCTTCTTTTCCTCGAGGAACGGCATCACAAGAATTCGCCACGAGTGCTCCTTTCCCCCAGGGTTGCCTTTGGGCCGCGGACTCATGGCGGCTGCCTGGGCGGAAAACATCGCCGCGGGGAAGTACTTGCGGGCGTCGTGGCAAAGCTGGAACGCGAGTCCGATCTGCCGCATGTTGCTCATGCACTGGGTGCGTCGCGCCGACTCTCGCGCGCTCTGCACGGCGGGCAGCAGCAAGCCGATCAGCGTGGCGATGATCGCGATCACCACCAACAGTTCAACGAGCGTGAAGGCGTTTGGCAGCCGTCGCCGCAAACCGTTGAACGAAACTGCCGACGGGAGGCCGAGCCACCCAGGTAACCGGGGTACGTCCATGAAATCCTTTCGTGACGCTGCGTGCGTGGATTCCGGTCCCATACCCGCCGCCCAATCGGCCGTCATCGGCACGGCGAGTCGTCTTTGGGTGAGTCGGCCCCAGATACTTCAGTCGCTTTGAATATTCGAATTGTGTTCGGATTTCATGAGCGACTGCGTGAGGAGTTCGTGAGTTCACCCGGTTCGTGAACCGATTCACCGATTCGGTGAAACAGAAGTGGTGAAACGCTCAGCTCACCGCCGCTGATCACACTGGCCGCCGA
>CAMCPF010000392.1 GCA_945876515.1 Candidatus Kuenenia stuttgartensis | reverse complement strand
GCGGCCGACGGCTCGGCTCGGCTCGAGGCCGCGTTTCCCGCAGGCCGGGCGGTGCGCCGCGTCTCGGTGACGCGGCTCGACGAGGTGGCCACGGTGCAGGCGCTCACGATCCACAAGAGCCAGGGTTCGGAGTATCGCCACGCGGTGGTGGTGCTCCCCGAGCGGGCCAGCCGGATCCTCTCCCGCGAACTTTTCTATACGGGCGTCACGCGGGCGATCGACCGAGTCACGGTGGTGGGCACCGAGGACGTGATCGCCGCCGCCGTGGCCCGCCCGATCCGCCGGGCCAGCGGCCTCGCCGACCGGCTGTAGAGGCATGGTGGCAAACCGGACGAGGTAGGCGAAGGGGGTCGGCGAACGCTCGAGGAGCCTATGGCCGCTTCGGCCATCAGCGACGAGACTTTTGCCGCCCCCGAAGCCGGCAACCACGTTACCGGACACTCCCCGGCCGCTTGACACGCGATTGAACTTCCGTACACTATTTTGGCTCGCCGGCCGCATGGGCCCGCCCAGGAGCCACGCGTGATCACGTTCCTTCACACCGCCGACTGGCAGATCGGCAAGCCGTTCGCATCGATCGCCGACCCTGCCAAGCGGGCCCGCGTGCAGCAGGAGCGGGTCGAAGCCATTCGCCGGATCGGGAGCGTGGTCCGCGAGCGGCGGGCGGCCTTCGTGGTCGTGGCCGGCGATCTGTTCGATTCAGCCACGCCCACCAACGCCACCGTTGCGACGGCTCTGGGCGCGATCGCGTCGCTCGAGGTGCCCGTCTATTGCATCCCGGGCAACCATGACCATGGCGGTCCCGACAGCCTCTGGGAGCAGCCCTTCTTCAAGAGCGAACACCGCCGGCTGGCCGCCAACTTCCACCTGCTGCTCGACCCCGGGCCGGTGATCGTCGATGCTGCAGGAGCCGACGGCGGGACCACGAGCGTCGTGCTTCTCCCCTGCCCCTTGCGTCGCCGCCACGTGGCCGAGGATCCCACCGCCTGGATCCGCGGGCTCGACTTCGCCCCGTTCGGCGACCGGCCGCGGATCATGATCGCCCATGGCAGCACGACCGTCTTCGCCCCCGGCGGATCGACCGGCGGCGGTGCGCATGGCGGATTCATCGGTCCTGGCAGCACGAGCCAGGCCGACGAGGAGGAGCCAGCCGGCGGGGGCATCAACACGCTCGCCCTCGACCGGCTGCCACTCGACGAACTGGACTACCTCGCCCTGGGCGACTGGCACGGCTTTCTCGCCGCCGGCTCCAAGGCCTGCTACAGCGGGGCCCCCGAGATCGACCGCTTCCCGAAGCCGGGCCAGCGGCCGGGCCACGTGGCCGTGGTCACGGTGTCGCGGGCAGCGGAACCGCGGGTGGAACCGGTCGCCACGGGCCGCTTCCGCTGGCTCGTACATGCCGCTGCCCTCGGCGATGGCGGGCCCCGGCAACTCGACGACTGGCTCTCCGAGGCAACGCGGCCGGCCGCTGCCGGTGAGGCGGGCTTCGACACCTGCCTGACCAGGCTCGAGGTGAGCGGCAGCATCTCGCTCGCCGAGCGGGCCGAACTCGACCGGCTCGTCGAGTCATGGACGGCGCGGCTCCTGCGGCTCGACCTCGACGACCAGACCGTGCTCGCCCCCTCGGCCGACGAGATCCGTGAACTGGCAGAGCGGCCCGGCGATCCGATCATCGCCCGCGTGGCGAGTGCGCTGGTCGAGATGCTGCAGGGGGCCACGCCGTCTGCCGGTGACGAAAGCCCGCCCGATCCCGACGTCGTCCGCCGCGGGATCCACCTTCTCCACGCGCTGGTCACGACCGCCGATGCCGATCCACCAGAGCCTCAGCACGTCGGTGCCGAGCCTGCTACCGCATCGCCGGTGGAGCATCCTCCCAAGGAAACCACCTCGTGAAGCTCCTCCTGGTCACCGTGGAAAACTACCGCGTGCTTAAGCGGGCGAGCGTCGCCTTCGATCCCTCGCGCACGGTGGTGGGGGGCAACCAAGAGTTCGGCAAGAGCACGCTCGTGGAGGCGATCCACAACGCGTTGTTCCTCAAGTGTCGCGGCGCGGGTGCCTCCCACAAGGCGATGCGGTCGGACCTCCACCCCGGCCACCCGAGCGTCACGCTCGCCTTCGAGACAGGCGGTCGGAAATACACGGTCAAGAAGACGTTCGCACCGACCGCCGCCGCGGCGTCCACGATCCTGACGGATGAAGGCCCGGCCACGGGCTCGGGCGGCGCGGTGGCGGGCGGCCGCTCCCTTCAAGGCGACGAGGCCGAGGCTCGAATCCACGAGCTCCTACGGGCCGAAAACCCCGGCAACCGGGTGGCCGACAGCCGCCTCAAGATGCAGTGGGCCCATCTCTGGGTCTGGCAGGGCAGCTCTGGGGCCGATCCCCTCGCGCAGGCCAATGCCGAGCAGCCGTCCCAGCAGCTTCGTGACCGGCTCGGCAGGCTCGGCGGCGGCGGCGTGCTCGAGTCGTCGCTCGATGCGCGGACCAGCCGCGAGATCGACGGCCGCCACGCAGCCATCTATCGCCACGACGGCGGCATCAAGACGGGCTCCGGTCTCGCCCGTGCCGCCGAGGAGTGTCAGGAGGCCGAGACGGCGTTCGCAGCCGCCACCTCGCTCGTGGACACCCTCGACGCGGCCGTGGCCACGATCGACTCGGCCGAGCGCACGATCGCCTCCGCAGAGACCACGCTCGCGGCGCAGACCGCGGAGCTCGAGAGCGTGACCGGGAAGCTCCGCGTCGTCGGCGACCTGCGGATCCGGTTCGCCGAGGAGCAGGCCGGCGCCCGTGAGGCCAAGGCCGCCCACGACGAGATCCTCCAGGCCGACGCCGAGATCGCCGACTGCAGCTCCCAGCTTGCCGCGCTGGAGCAGTCGATCGAGCCAGCCACAAACCGGCTGACGGACTTGGCCGCAGCCGAGGCGACCGCCTCACAAGCCCTGAGCACGGCGTTCGACGAAGTCGATTCCGCCAGCACCCGGCAACAGCAGGCTGCCATAGCCGTGACCTTGCTCGAGCTCTGCGAGCAGCGGGCCCGGCTGACGATCGAACGGCACGGCCTCGGCAGCCGCTGCGCTCGGATCGACTCGCTGCGGGAGAATCTCACCGTCCTGATCACGGAGCAGAAGCAACTCCCGGCACTCACCGCCGACGACGTGTCGCGGCTCGACAAGCTCGAGCGGACCCGCGACGCCTCGGCAGCCACGCTCGAGGCGATCGCGACCAAGGTGGAGCTTGTCGCCGGCCCCGGCCCGGCGCGACTCGCCGGCGAGTGGTTGGCCGAGGGCGCCGCTGTGACGATTACCGCCGAAAGCGAGCTCTCGCTGGGCCCGCCC
>CAMCPF010000391.1 GCA_945876515.1 Candidatus Kuenenia stuttgartensis | reverse complement strand
TCTACTTCACGAGCGACCTGCGGATGCTGTCGCCCGAGCAGCTCGAGGCGGCACACGTGGTCAGCCCCGCCCTCGACGCCGCCGCCCGGGCCGATGCGGTGGCCGCCATCAAGACCGCTGCCGAGCCGGTCCACACCTTCAACCTCCTGGCGCTGGCGAAGCTCGGCCAACTGCCGAACTCTCCGTTCGCCGCGGCCACCGTCTGGGGCTGGTCGCTCGAGAACTGGGCTTTCCTGCTGCTGCTGATCGGCTTCGTGATCAAGGTGCCGGTCGTGCCGGTGCACACCTGGCTGCCGGATGCCCACGTGGAGGCTCCCACGCCGATCTCGATGATCCTGGCCGGCGTGCTCTTGAAACTCGGCGGCTACGGGATCCTCCGGATCTGCTATCCCATCTGCCCCGGCGGCGGGCTGACGCTCGCCTGGCTGGTCTGCGGGCTGGGTGTGGTCTCGATGGTCTACGGGGCCTTTGCGGCCCTGGCCCAGAAGGACTTCAAGCGGATGGTGGCCTACAGCTCGGTGAGCCACATGGGCTACGTGATGCTCGGCCTCGGCGTGTGGAGCGCGGTGGCGGGCAATGAGTTTCGCTGGGACGCCTGGGCCCAGGGCGTGAACGGCGCGATGTTTCAAATGCTGGCCCACGGCTTCTCCTCGGCCGGGATGTTCTTCATGGTGGGTGTGCTCTACGACAGGGTGCACCACCGCAACCTCGAGGAGTTCGGCGGGATCTTCAACCGGATGCCGGTCTACGCCTCCCTCGCCATCGCGGTCTTCTTCGCCGGTCTCGGCCTGCCTGGGCTGTGCGGCTTCATCGGCGAGGTGCTCGTGACGCTCTCCGCCTGGAACTACAGCAAGATCCTGGCCGTGATCTCGGCCTTCACCGTGATCCTGACCGCCGGCTACATCCTGTGGGCGATCCAGCGGGTGTACCTCGGCGCCGAGTACAAGGGGCCGCACGGCGACCATTTGACCCCGATGACCGGCCGCGAGCTGGCGATCGCCACGCCGCTGGTGTTTCTGGCGATCCTGTTCGGCGTCGCACCGCAGCTGCTCTTCAACTACGTCACGCCGACCGTCAACAGGCAGGTCGAGACGCTGGCCGACTGGACGCGGGCGGTGCGGCCCGACTTTCCGGCCACCCCGGCGGTGCAGGCGGCCGCCGCGGATGTGAGCCGCGACCTGGCGGAGCGGGAGTGATCATGGACCTCGGCACCCTGGTCTCCGGCACGATCAACGACACGCTCGCGGTGTCGCTGCCCCTGTTTCGCACGGAGCTGGCGATCGCCGCGACGGTGGTGCTTGTGCTCCTCTGCCGGATGCTGCCGGTGCTCCGCTGGCTCGACTCAGGCGCCGTGGCCCTGGGCGGCGCCTGCTTCGCCGCCTGGTATGGCTGGGTCGATCTTGAGGCCGTGCAGCGAGCGGGCGAGTTTCGCCAGGAACTCTTCGGCGGCCTCATCGTGTTCGACTCGCTGACGGCCTACCTCCGACTGCTGCTGGCCGCGTTCCTCGTGGCCTACATCGTGTTCACGAAGGTCACCGGCATCCCCGACCGCGAGGACGGCGCCGACTTCTACGTGCTCGTGCTCGGGGCCACGCTCGGGATGTGCCTGATGGCCTCGGCCAACCACCTCCTGATGGTGTTCATGGCGGTCGAGATGGCGAGCGTGCCCTCGTACGCTTTGGCCGGATTTCTCAAGGGCCGCAAGGCGAGTTCCGAGGCGGCCCTTAAGTATGCGGTGTACGGCGCCGGGGCCGCCGGCATCATGCTCTACGGGATCTCGCTCCTGGCCGGGGTGCTCGGCACCTGCCACCTGCCGAGCATGGCCGCCGAACTCGGCCGGGTCGTGGGCGAAGGCAAGGCGAGCGGCGAGATCATGGTGCTCTCGCTCGGGGGGTTGATGCTGGCCGTGGGCTTGGCGTTCAAGCTTTCGGCCGTGCCCGTCCACTTTTGGTGCCCGGACGTGTTCGAGGGGGCTGCGGCCGAGGTGGGGGCGTTTCTCTCCGTGGCGAGCAAGGCGGCCGCCGTGGCCTTGGCCGTGCGTCTCGTCTTTGGTCTGGGCACGCTGTCGGGGGGCGAGGCGGCCGGCGTGGTGACCATGGGCCTCGCCGACGTCCGCCACTTCATGGCCTACCTCGTGGGCATCATGGCGGCGGCCACGTGCACGCTCGGCAACCTGGCCGCCTACGGCCAGACCAACATGAAGCGGCTGCTGGCCTACTCGACGGTGGCGCACGCGGGCTACCTGATGATGGGCGTGGCCGCGGTCACGGCGCTCGCGGGCGTGGCCCCCGCCCGGGCTCAGGACGCCGTAGCGGCGCTCGCCTTCTACCTCGGCACCTATCTCTTCATGAACCTCGCCGCCTTCGCGATCGTGGCGGTGCTTCGCAACCGGCTGCGGAGCGAGGAGATCTCCGCCTACGCCGGACTCGTGCGGACGAACCCGGGCATGGTCGTGGCCACGGCCGCGGTGCTCGTCAGCCTGATCGGCCTGCCGCCGCTGGTCGGCTTCGTGGCCAAGTTCCTCGTGTTCGCGTCGCTCGTGTCGGCCTTCCGGGCCGGGGCCGAGCAGCCGCTGATGCTCGCGCTGCTGATCGTGGGCGGCATCAACACCGTGATCAGCCTCTTCTACTACCTGCGGGTCTTGAAGGTGATGACGTTCGATCCACCGGCGGAGGCCCAGATCGTCGAGCCGGTCGGGCCGCTCTCGCTCTCCGGCGGTCTGGTGACGGCGCTCGCCGTGCCGGTGGTCGTGCTCGGCATCCTCTGGGGCGGCCTCTACGGCTACGCCCAGCTCGCCGGGTCGTTTGCCTCCTGAGCCCTCCCGAACAGAACTCCCCGGTCATGCCTACGTCTCCCGCCCTCGTCCGCCTGCTCGAGATCCTGCAGCCGTCGCTGGCGATGTATCTGGGCGACTCCGGGATCTGGAGCTATCCGGGGCCGGAGGAGCTCCGCCTGGCGATCGCGGCCCTCGTTTCCGACCACCGGCAAGTTGCCGACCGGGCCGCGCTGATCCTGGAGGAGCGGGAGGTGCCGGTGCCGAAGACCGTCTACCCGATCTCGTTCTCCGGCTGGCACGACGTGGGCCTGCAGCACATCCTGCCGCGGCTGGTGGCGGGCTTGAAGCGGCAGGAGATGGACCTTGAGCACATCGCCGCGACCCCAGACGATGCCACCGCCGCCGGCCTAGCCGCCGAGGCCGCCAAGATCACCCGCCAGCACGTGGCCGCCCTGGACCAGATCGCCGCCAAACTCCGGGCCGGACTGTCGGCCAAGCCGGCGACGACCTGACGGCCACATCCAACGTGGGTTCGGGGCTGCCGCTACCCCGTCGCCGGACG
>CAMCPF010000390.1 GCA_945876515.1 Candidatus Kuenenia stuttgartensis | reverse complement strand
CCCTCACGACCTTCGCGGGCAGGGACGGCCTCGACATCGCGAAGACCCCCGGAGCGTTTCTCATGCCGCTACCAGGAAAGGAAGCCACGAGCACCTCGCCGCCGGCCGCACGTGGCCGGCAGTTGAAGGTCGTCATTTTCGAGGAAAATGGCGCGCCGAAGGCACGACTCGCGGAGTGAAACCCGAGGGTTGCGGCCGGCGGCGGACGCCTCGTCGCGGAGGGCCGCGGAGCGAAACCCTCCGCGATGAGCCGCGGGCTCACTTGCCCTGCTGCTTCGCGAGCTCGCGAATCGACACGCCGTCGAGCAGGATGTCGGTGAGGACGGCCTGGCCGTCGAGCAGGCGGATCTCGGCGACGGTCTTCTTGCCGTCACGGCGTCGCTCCGCGACCAGCTTGTCGGCATCGGGCGCGAGCCGCTCCTTGAGATAGAGGCGGTCGAAGGGCCACTCGAGCCCGATCACGTCCGTGCCGTTGATTGTGCCCCAGCTCCGTGCCGTGAGCGGAATGACGGTCGGCCCCGACACCGGCTCGAGCGAGACCGACTTGATCCGCGCGAGCCCGGCGTCTCCCGCCTCGAGCGTGGCCCACACCGGAACGCGACCGCCTCCTCGAGGAAACCCTTCGGGCTCGGAGACACTCGACTGCGCGGGCCGCACCGCGAGATAGCGGCCCCGGAGCGGATCGTAGGGATCGGGGGCGGCGCACTCGATCCTCACGAGGGTTCCCCGAGAGAGCACCCGCTCGTGCTGCCAGATGCCCGAGAGCGGCAGGAACCACTGGGCGACGGCGGCCACGGCGAAGACGGCGATCGCGGGCCTCATGCGGGAGATCCTCCGGTCGCGTCGACCCGGCGGCGACGGGTGATGAAGAGGTTGAAGGCGAGGAACCCGGAGCCGATCACGATGAAGGCCAGTCCCTTGACCAGGAGCGACACGTCGGCGTCGGCCATCCGCAGGATCACCAAGAGCGCGATCAGGGCGGCCCCGATCCGCGCGGCCCCCTGTCGCCCGACGAACTCGAGCGCGATCAGCGCGATCGCCGTCGCCAGGAGCACGAGCGAGTAGGTGATCGCCACGGGCCAGCCGCCGGCCTGGGGCGAGGCGAGCGGCGCGGCCAGGAGCGGCACCAGGGCGAGCCCGGCCACCGCGAGCACCGCAAACCGCCCCTGCCGAAAGGCGATGATGGCGAAGCCCGCGACGGCGGTCAGCAGCAGCCAGCACCAGCCCAAGCCGAGGGCGGGGCCTACGCTCCGCACGAAATCACGGGCGGGATCCTCATACGTGGCAATCAGGGCCATGATGACGAGGGCCAGCCCGCCGAACAGCACCTGCGGCCTGCAGGCGAGCGGCTCGGCGATCCCCGCGCGGTCGAGCGGAAAGAGCAGCACGGCCGCGGCCGAGAGCAGGGCCAGCCAGGGCAATGCGTTCGACGGCCCCAGCGGCTGTGCTGCGGCATACACCGCGACGGCGAACAGGCCGATCAAGGCAGATGCTGCCAGCACGAGCCGGCCTCCGGCTGCGGGCCGGTCGCGAAGCTCGGGCCCCGGCCAGAGCGGCAGGATGCCGGCCAAGAGCAGCGGATACCTGAGCCGCACATCGGCCACCCCGCCCGCGAAGCCGAATCCTCGATCGGCCGCCTGCGCGATCGTCCAGACGGTGATCCCGATCAGATACGCGGTCGCGACGGCCTGCGATCGCAGCACCCAGGCGAGCGGCACGCTCACCACGCACCACCAGAAGATGAGGTCGGTCCACTTGCCGGGCAGGTTGTAGATCTGCGAGACGAGCGCCAGCGCGGCCCCGACGGCGAGCGTCTGCACGAGTGCGGCCGCCTCCCGCTGCCAGGGCTTGGCTGACTCATCCTTCTGGAGCACCCACCAGCTGACGGCCTGCGTGATCGCCAGGGGCCCCAGCGCCAGCCCCGATCCGCACCCAGCGGGGAAAGTCATCCCAGTTGTAGGCGAGCACCGCGATCAGGCCCGTGCCGATCAGGAGCGCCCCGACGGCCCCCACGACCATCTGCGCCAGGCCGCCCTGCGGCTCCGCGGCGTACCGTTCACGGAGCTTCCGCGCCCCGTCGGTAGTAACGATCCCCTCCCGCTCCCACGCCGGGAGTTGCTCGGTGAGCCAGCGGTGATGGATCAGGCTCATGGGATGGCCAGCGAGGGTCTATCGGGACGGCCTTTTTATACCGCACGACCCGGCCGCGACTCCGAGGTGGCCTCGAGAACAGCGGCTCGACGCGAGTTGTGCATTTCCGTACACCATGCTTATGCCGACCATCAGCCGCTTTTTCGGAATCGCCATCGAAATGTTCTGGCGCGAGCACAACCCGCCCCACTTTCACGCCACCTATGCGGAAGACGAGGCGGTCTTCGAGATCGCGTCGCTCGATATAATCAGGGGTCATCTTCCCCATCGGGCTCGGGCGCTCGTGACGGAGTGGGCGGAGTTACACCGCGAGGCACTGCTGGAGAACTGGGAGCTATGCAGCCAACTGAAGCCGCCCAATCCCGTGCCTCCGCTGGAGTGAGCGCCGCCGGAGAGTCGGCTGCGGCCTGGCGGGTCACCGAGGCCGCTCCCTGCGGGCGGTGGACACTAGCCGTGCGGTTTCGCGACGGCCTCGCCGGCGAGGTCGATCTTGGCGGGTTCCTGGCTTCCCAGGCAGTCGTGGGCACACCCTTCGAGCCTCTCCGCGACGAGGCCTTCTTCCGGCAGGCGCAGGCCGCCGAAGGGGTCGTTCGCTGGCCGAACGGCGCCGATCTCGCACCCGACGCGATGTACGACGCGATCCGCGCTGCAGGCCGCTGGGTCGTGCCGTAGGCCCGCGTGGGTCAGGCCGACCCGTACCGCTTGGCCATCTCGGCGAGCGTGATGCACCTCACCTTGCCGGCGTTGCCGGCCTGGCCAAACTGCACCATCCGCTCGGCGCAGACCTTCTTCATGGCCTCGCGGGACGGCTTCAGGTAGTCGCGGGGGTCGAACTTGTCCGGCGTCTCGGCGAGCACCTTGCGGATCGCGCCGGTGATCGCCATCCGGCAGTCGGTGTCGACGTTGATCTTCCGCACGCCGTGCTTGATCCCCTTCTGGATCTCCTCCACCGGCACGCCCCAGGTCTGCGGCATCTTGCCGCCGTACTTGTTGATGATGTCCTGCAGCTCCTGCGGCACGCTCGACGAGCCGTGCATCACGAGGTGGCAGTTGGGGAGCATCCGGTGGATCTCCTCGATACGCTTCATGGCCAGCACGTCGCCGTCGGGCTTGCGGGTGAACTTGTAGGCCCCGTGGCTCGTGCCGATCGCCACGGCGAGCGCATCGACGCCGGTGGCCGCGACGAACCGGGCCGCCTCGTCGGGAT
>CAMCPF010000389.1 GCA_945876515.1 Candidatus Kuenenia stuttgartensis | reverse complement strand
GCGAGGGGGCCGAGGTTCGGTCCCTGATTGGCCAGCCAGAAGCAGCCGCTCTGCGACGAGGCGCCGACGGCCAGGACGAGGGCCATGACCAGGAATCGCGTGCGGGACGTCATTGCTCCACTCCTCGGACGACGGTGAACCACCGACTCTGACGGTTGTATCGACGCTGACGTTGGCAAGACTTGCGGATTTTTCCGGTCGCACAGGGCGGAAACGCAAACCGCCCCCCCGGCGGTGCCGGGAGGGCGGTCGCATGCTGCGTTCGGCCCGAGGCCGCGGCTTAGCGGTGGTGGCTATGCGTGTGGCGATCGTCGAAGTCGAGCCACCACCAGCCGTCGTCCCACTCGAGCGACACTCGCCGCCAGCCAAGCGGCACCTGCGGGTAGGGATAGAAGGGGCCGATGTAGGGCCAGGCTGTCGGCGAATACTGGGTGGGATACTGGAGGCCGGCGTAGTTGGGATAGGCCGCGTAGCTCGGCCAAGCGTAGTTGGGCATGTTGGGGCCGTCCGCCCGCATCGGCACAGGCGGCATGCCCACGCCGGTGCCGCCCATCGGCATCGGTCCGGCCATGCCCGGCGCGCCCATGCCCGGGCCGCCCATCGCAGGTCCACCGGCCATCCCGCCGTCAGCCGGGTAGCCCTCGCTGTATTGCATCGTGCCGGGCACCATCTGGCCGTCCACGAGCGGGCCGTCGTAGCCGCCCGGGGCTGGCAGCGTCAGATGCTGGTCGATCACGCCCCCGGTGGGGATCGCCGTCCTGGAACTACCCGTGGGACGGCCCTGGGGCCGCATCGGCCGGGCGTTGCTCGTCGCCGCTCGGGGCATGCGGGCTGCGGGTTGCGTGGCCTGCGTGAGTTGCACGCCTCCGCCGGCCGGGGCTGACTGCGAACCCCCGGCGAACAGCAGGCCGGCCACCGTGGAGAACGGATTGCCGGACGTGGCCTTCTCCTGCTGGGGCGCGGGGGCCGGACGCGGCATGCCGGCGGCGTTCCAAGTGGAGGCGGGCATCGCGAACCCGGCCGGGCCGGCCGGCGCTTGATTTCCGATCACGAGCCGATTCACCACCCGCTCGACGCCGGGCGTGGCCTCGGCGATACCGACGGCCGCCTCGAGCTGCCGCTCGTCGGAGACCTGGCCCTCGAGCCAGACGGTGCCCGACTTGCTCTTCACGTTCACGCGGTAGCCGGCCAGGGCGCCCGAGTCGCGGAGCTTGCCCGCGACGGTCGTCGCCAAATCCTCGGCCCAGGCGGGCGCCGCCAGGACGGCGGTGGCCACCACGGCAAGCAGGTAGGTAGTTCTCGAAACGGACATGCGTCCCTCCTGGATTTCGCGCTCGGTGGATTTCGCGTTCGAACTCGATCGCTGTCGCAACCCACCGCTCCGGGGTACCCGGCGGTGGCCGGCACGCCGGGCCGCTGGGCCCAGGATTGCCGGTTCCGAGAGTTCATCGGCCGCGGGTCGTGCCGGAGGGGAGTTTTTTTCCGGTTCGTCCGGCGTGGCCCGTCGCACCGGGGGGCTGCGCAGGCTGCGCAAGGCCGGCGGTCACTTCGCGGGGCTGATGTCGATGACCGTGATCAGGGTCATCAGGGCCAGCGCGGCCGCGCTGGCGGCCGCCGCATCGGGACCATACTGGATCGCGATCCCACAGACGGTCCCCATGATGGCGAGGCCGGCCAGGCAGAGCCACTGGCCGCACCATTCATGCCGGGTTCCCTCGGTGAGGCGGGCCGTGGCGGCCGCGACGATGCCGAGCAACTGAACGGCACCAATGGCGCAGAAAACAGGGCTCACGGCGAGGGCCAGCAGCATGCGGGTTCTCCCGGCGGAGGGCGGCGAAGCCGCGGGACATTAGCCACCGCCCCCCGGCCCGGCCAAGAGCGTCTGTGGGGAAGTCGCAGCGATCGCCCCGACGCAGGCTTCCCAGTCTGCCGGAGGGTCGCTGGTCGCCTGCTCGAAGCCCGTCCGGCGCGAGCCGGGAATGCGGCGGGCGATGCCGGGCCTTCGCCTCGCCTACTTCGCGGAGCCGAGCAAGGCCGCCAGCTTCTTTTCGAGTTCCGTGATCGAGACGTTGCGGTCTGCCACTGTGCCGTCGGCGGCCACGAGCATCATCGTCGGCAGGGCGAGGATTCCGAACTCCTCGGCCAGCCGGCTGTCGAGGCCGCCCTCCTCGTGGAGCTGGGGCCAGGGCAGCGGTTTCTCCGCCAGGAAGGCCGCGAGCTTGCCGCGGTCGCCGTCCACGGCCACTCCGACGCAGGCGATCCGCTGGCCATACTTCGTGTTCAGCTCGCGGATCTGGGCCAGATCCACCTTGCAGGGCTCGCAGTCGGTGGACCAGAAGTGAACGAGCACCGGTCGGCCCTTGAACGCATCGATCGAGACCTGCTTGCCGTCGAGCGACTTGCCCGCGAGCCCGAGCGGCTTGCCCACGCTCTCGAGTCGGCGGACAGCGCCGGCCGCCTTCCGGGCCTGCGGCGTGTCGGGGAAGCCGCCGGCGATCTCGCCATAACGGGTGATCGCCTCGGCGTCGCGGCCCTCGAACTCGTCGCGAAAGGCCAGTTGCAGCATGGCCTCGGCCGCCTCGGCGGCCTTGGGATGCTTTTCGACGAAGGCGGCGAGGTTGTCGAACCAGGCTGCTTGGAGCTTGTCGGCGTCGGCGTCGGCAGCCTCCATGCTGGCCGCATAGCGGGCCTGAATCAGCCGGAAATCAACGAATGCGGCCAGCGCCTCGTCGTCGGCAAACCGCGTGGCGAGCCGCTCGAGCGTGGCCAGCCCGTCGGGCATGTTGCCCTCCTGCACGTAGGCCGCCACGGTCTCCACAAGCTGCCGCCTCCAGAACGGCTGCTCTCCCGGGGCCGCGGCGGCGGCGATCTCTTCGAGCTTGCCGAGGTAGTCGTTTGCGAGCTTCACGCGGCCGGCGGCGTTGGCCTTCACCATCTTGTCTTCGAGCTCGCGCAGTGAGGCCATCAGGGGGCGGAGCGTGTCGTCGCCGCCGGCAGGCAAGCTGCCGGCCGCGCCACCGGCCGAGGCGGGCATGAAGAAGCCGAGCGTCTCCGAGAGGCGGCCATCGGCGCCGGGCAGTTGCGGGGCGTCGATCGGTCGCCAGGCGTCGCCGCACTTCACCAGCGAGCCGACGATCACCTGCACGCCGTTGCCGGCGTCGTCGGCGAGGGCCACCACGTTGTCATAGGCGGTGATGTCCCGCTCCACGCCGGGTGAGCCCGCCGGGAGCACGCCCGGGGGCTGCGGGGTCAGCATGCTCGTCCAAACGGCGCCGGGGCCGACCTTCTTCTGCTCGGCGGCCAGTTTGGTGAAGGCCTGGCGGGCGCCGTCGGCTCGGGCTGCGAGTTCGGTGAGGCGGTCG
>CAMCPF010000388.1 GCA_945876515.1 Candidatus Kuenenia stuttgartensis | reverse complement strand
GGACGCCGCTCGTGTCGCGGCCCATCGGCCGGGCGTCCGACTCGGGAAACCGGATCGCCATCCCCTTGGCCGTGGCCAGGACGAGCTCGTCGCCCGGCTTCGTGATCACTGCCGCGACCAGCTCGTCGCCCTCGCGGAGCTTGACCGCAATCAGCCCCTTCGTCCGGCGGCGGCGATACTGCTCGAGGGCCGTCTTCTTCACGACGCCGCCGCGGGTGGCGAGCATCAGGAACTGGTTCGGATCCTCGAAGCCCCCCACGGCCCGGCACTGGGCCACCTTCTCGCCCGCCTCGAACTCGAGCAGGTTGACGAGCGCCCGCCCCTTGGCGTCACGGGCCAGTTCGGGCAGCTCGAAGACCCGCATCGAAAACACCTTGCCGAGCGTCGTGAACACCAGCAGCCAGTCGTGGGTGCTGGCCACGAACAGGTGCTCGATCGGATCCTCCTCGTCGGTGCTGGTGCCCTTGATCCCCTTGCCGCCGCGGCGCTGGGCCCGGTAGACGTCGGCCGCCGTCCGCTTGACGTAGCCCGCCCGGCTGATCGTGACCACCATCGTGGCCTCGGTGATCAGCTCGGCCATGTCGCGGATGTCGCCCGCCTCGCCGCTGATCTCCGTCCGCCGCTCGTCGGCGTGCTTCTGCTCGAGGCCCAGGAGCTCCTCGCGGATCAGGCCCTTGATGTTGGCGTCGTCGGAGAGGATCCGACGGAACTCGCCGATCTTGGCGAGCAGCTCGCGGTGCTCGCCGCCGAGCTTCTCCTGCTCGAGGTTGACGAGCTGGCCGAGCGTGAGCCGGAGGATGGCATCGGCCTGCACCGGCGAGAGTCCGTAGCTCTCGGCCGCGCCCCGCTCCTCCTGGAGCACGGCGAAGCCGTCGGCCCCGAGGGCCCGCTCCAGGAGCGCCGCCGGCGCCTGCAGCTGGCAGAGCCGCTCCTTGGCTTCGGCCTGCGACTTCGACGAGCGGATGATCTTGATCACCTCGTCGATGTTGGCCAGCGCCACCAGCAACCCCTCGAGGGTGTGCTTGCGGCTGCGGGCCTTGGCCAAGAGGTGCTCGGTCCGCCGGCGGATGACGGTGGTGCGGTGCCGGAGGAACTCGGTGAGCATCTCCCGGAAGGAGAGGATCCGCGGCTTGCCGTCCACCAGCGCCAGGAAGATCAGCGAGAACGTCGTCTGCAGCGGAGAGAACTGGTAGAGCTGGTTGAGCACCACGTCGGGATCGGCGTCCCGCTTGAGCTCGAGCACCAGCCGCACCGGCTCCTTCAGGTCGCTCTCGTTGCGGATCGCCGAGATGCCCTTGATGCGGTCGTCGGTGACGAGCTCGGCGATCTTCTCCTCGATCGCGTCGCGGGTCTGCTGGTAGGGGATCTCGGTGACCACGATCCGATGCCGGTTCTTCCCCATCTCCTCGACGTGGGCCCGGGCCCGAAGCGTGATCGTGCTCCGGCCGGTGAGGTAGCCGCGGATCAGCGCCTCCCGCCCCATCACGATCCCGCCAGTGGGGAAGTCGGGGCCGGGCACGATCTCCAGCAGCTCGGCCATCGAGAGGGCGGGGTTGTCGATCAGGGCCACCAGGGCCCGGCAGACCTCGCCCAGGTTGTGGGGGGGGATGCTGGTGGCCATGCCGACGGCGATGCCGCCGGCGCCGTTGACCACGAGGTTGGGAAACTTGCTCGGCAGCACCACCGGCTCGGTGTTTCGCTCGTCGTAGCTCGGCACGTAGTCGACCGTGTCGAGTTCGAGATCGTCGAGCATCAAGGCCGCGATCGGTGAGAGCCGGGCCTCCGTGTACCGCATGGCGGCCGCCGGCAGGCCGGCGATCGAGCCGAAGTTGCCCTGCTTGTCCACGAGCACGTGCCGCATGTTCCATTCCTGGGCCATGCGCACGAGCGTGGGGTAGATCACGCTCTCGCCGTGCGGGTGGTAGTTGCCGCTGGTGTCGCCGGAGATCTTGGCGCACTTCACCCGGGAAGCGCCCGGGGAGAGATTGAGGTCGTTCATCGCGACGAGGATCCGCCGCTGCGATGGCTTGAGGCCGTCGCGGACGTCCGGCAGGGCCCGACTGACGATCACGCTCATCGCGTACGTCAGATAGCTGTCCTTGAGCTCCTGCTCGATCGGCAGGTCGATGAGCCGCCCGCCCTCCGGGGTCGTGCCGTCGCCGCCGCCCGCCGCGGCGGCCTCACCCTCCACGGGGTTTTCGTCATCTGCCAAGAGACGGTCTCCAGACCTGCCTATCGAACCTTCCCGATCCGTTCGCGAGCGGCAAAAACGCTCGCCGGCCCTCCCTGACGGCCTGTGCGGTGCCTTGAACATACCCGGACCGCGGGGGCGGTCAACCGGCTGAGAAGCCTTGAAAAACAGGGGTTTTCAGCAGCCCGCTGCAGGCTTGACCCGCCGCCGGGCCGGCTTCTACTCTCCCGCCCCGATTCCCCCGTTCCCGAGCCCTGGATCGCGGCCCGGATCGGCACCCGGCACGAGACCACTCGATGACGCTCCACCGTTCCCACGGCCTGCTCGTGGCGGCCCTCGCTGCGGTCGTGCTGCTGCCCGACCTGGGAGGCCCGCCGCTCTGGGACGAGGACGAGCCGCGGAACGCCGCCTGCTCCCTGGCCATGTGGTCGAGCGGCGACTGGATCGTGCCCACCTTCAACGGGCGGCTGCGGGTCGAGAAGCCGGCGCTCGTCAACTGGATCCACCTGGCCGGGTTCGCCGTGGCCGGCCCCAACGAGACAGGCGCCCGGCTCGGCTCCGCGCTGCTCACCCTGGCCACCTGCCTGATGACCTGGCGGATCGCCGCGATTGTGTTCCGCCCCGATGTCGCCGCCTGGGCGGGCGTGGTGCTGGCCACCTGCCTCTGGACGGGCATCACGGGGAGAGCCGCCACGCCCGACGCGCCACTGGCCTGCTTCACGACGCTCGCGCTCTGGCTCTTCGTGCGGGCAGGCCGCACCGCGGGCCCCGACGGCCTGCGTTGGCGGGACGGCCCAGTGCGGCTGTCGCTGCGTTCAGCCGCGGGCATCGGCGTGGCGTGCGGCCTGGCTGTCTTGACGAAGGGCCCGGTCGGCCTGGTGCTGCCGCTGACAGGCCTCGGGCTCTTCGCCTGGTGGCAGGCGGCGGCCGATCCCGGCCGCGACGGGCCGCTCCCGCGGCGACTCGTGGCCGCCGCGCGCGACGCCTGGCGGGGCCTGCGGCCGCTCGCGATCGCGAGCGCCGCCCTGGCGGTGGCCGTGCCCTGGTATGCGGCCGTGACGGCCCGCACCGACGGCGAGTGGCTCCGCGAGTTTTTCCTCGTCCACAACGTCGGCCGCTTCGCGGCCCCGATGGAGGGTCACTCGGGATCGACGCTCTTCTATGACCCGCTCGTGATTCTG
>CAMCPF010000387.1 GCA_945876515.1 Candidatus Kuenenia stuttgartensis | reverse complement strand
CTCGCCGGACGCTCCCTCCAGGCATCCTGCCTTTCGGTCGCTCGATGCTGGCTGCGCTTCGGCATCCTGCCTGCGCTTGCCATCAACGCCGCTCGATTGGCACAGACAACCCCTCGCAGGTCCAACGGTTGACGATGCGCGCATCGACTACCCCTCCAGCGTTCGCTTTCCGCGGAGCAGGTGGTGGTAGTGCTGGGCGAAGCGGTGGGCCTCGTCGCGGACGTATTCCAGCAGCCGCAGCGAGAAGGAGTCGCGGGAGAGCCGCAGGGGCTCGCTCTGCCCCGGCAAAAACACTTCCTCCTCCCGCTTGGCCAGCGAGATCACGCAGGGGGGCTCGATGCCCAGGCTTTCGAGCGCGTCGAGGGCGGCCGAGAGCTGGCCCTTGCCGCCGTCCACCAGGAACACGTCGGGCAGCGAGGCCCCCTCGCGGGCCAGCCGCGCGAACCGCCGCGAGACGACCTCGTGGATGCTCTTGAAGTCGTCGATGCCGTCCACGCCCTTGATCCGATACCGCTTATAGCCCGGCTTGAAGGGGAGTCCGTCGATGAACTGCACGAGGCTGGCCACCGTCTCGTTGCCGGCGAGGTGCGCGATGTCCACTCCCTCGATCACCCGCGGCGGGGCGGACAGGCCGAGCACCTTCTGGAGGCCAGCCAGGCCCTTCTTCGGGTCGACGAGGAACACCTCCGGCTGCACGTGCTCCTCGAGGTCGCCCCGCTGGTCGAGCGTCTCGAGCAGCCGGATCTCGTCGCGGAGCCGCGCCGCCCGCTCGAACTCCAGCCGCCCTGAGGCGGCGAGCATCTCGGCCTTCATCTCCTCGAGCAGCCGCTGCTTCCCGCCGTCGAGAAAGGTCTTCAGACGGTTGATGTCGCGGCGATAGTCCTCCTTCGAGATCCGCAGGTTGCAGGGCGCCGTGCACTGGTCGATCGAGGCCAAGAGACACGGCCTGAACCACCGCCACCGCTCGTCGTCGGCATCGATGTCGAGCGTGCAGGTGCGAAACTTGAAGATCCGTTGGAGCACCACGATCGCGCCGCGGAGGCTGCCGGCGCTCGTGAAGGGCCCGTACAGCTTGACCCCCTTCTGCCGCGGCGTGCGCGTGAACTCGACCCGGGGGAAATCCTCGTGGGTCGTGATCTGGAGGTAGGGGAAGGTCTTGTCGTCCTTGAGGTCGCTGTTGAACCTCGGCTGCACGTCCTTGACGAGCCGGCTCTCGAGCAGGAGCGCATCCACCTCGCTCTCGGCCTCGAGATAGTCGATGTCGCGGATCTCGCGGACAAGCTCCGCCGTGCGGCGGTCCTCGGCGGCGGCCTTGAGGAAGTAGGAGCCGGCCCGGGCCCGGAGGTTCTTGGCCTTGCCGACGTAGATCACCCGGCCGGCGGCGTCCTTCATCAGGTAGACGCCGGGCGTCGTGGGGAACCCCCGCACCTTCTCCGCGGCGGCGGAGCGGTCGTGGGCCGCGGCGGCCTCGGCGACCGGGGGGTCGGTGTCGGCCGGGAGCGTCTCGGCGGGCCGCTCGGATTCAGCGTCGGGGGGCGTGCTCATCACGCTCCCAGTGTAGGCGGCCGATCACGAGCGCGTGCCTGTCGTGACTCCCCGGCCCCTGCTCAGCCCGCCGTCGCCCGGACGCCGGCCGAGAACTGCGAGGTGTCGGAGGGCACGCCGCTGACGAGCTTCGTCGCCGTGGCCGAGATCCAGGCGTTGACCGGGATCCCGGCGGCGGTGAGCGTGGCGTTGATGTTCGCCGAGGTGCTCGTCAGGGTGACGTCGCGGAAGCCGATCAGCGTCCGGCCCTGGACGGTGCCCGCCGACGTGGCGTCGCCAGGCTGGTTCCAGAAGTACTGGATCCGGAACACATCGCCGGCGCGGCCCGCGATCGTGCCCGCGATCACGATCCGACTGCTGTTCACGCGGGCCGAGGTGAGCCGCGGGGCCACCTGGCTGCGATTCGCCCCCTGGAGCAGGGAGATGCCGCCACGGACGTTGCCGAAGATCGAGTTGGACAGGATCGCGTTGCCGACCGTGGTGGCGCCCGAGAGGACCACGCCGATGCCGCCGTTGCGATCGATCTGGTTCGACTGGATCTGGTTGCCGGCCGCGCCGAGCGTGAGCACGATGCCCTGGAGGCGGTTTTGGGAGACCACGTTGCCGGACACGGTAGAGCTGGTGTTGCCGGCGATGATCATGCCGTTCTCCTGGTTCGTCTTCAGCGTGTTGCCGGAGATCGTCATCGCCGAGGGGGCGGCTCCCGCCACGACCTCGGTGCGGATGCCGGTCAGGCCGCTGCCCGTGACGGTGTTGTTGCTGATGACGACGCCCGTCGCCGGACCGCTGACGACCACACCGTTGTTGTTGTTGCCGGCGAGCGTGTTGTTGGTCACGCTCACGCTCGAGACCGCTCCGTTGAGCCAGATGCCGTTGAAGCCGTTGCCGCCGATCGAGCTGTCGCGGATCACCGTCCCGGCGGAGTCGCCCGACTGCACCAGGAAGCCGGTCTCGCCATTCCCGGAGATCGCGAAGTTGGCGAAGGTCGAGGCCTTCGAGCCGCCCTCCAGTACCACACCGTTGCCGGTGAAGCCGGTGACGCTGTTGCCCGTCTGGGTGAGCGTGACGTTGTTGACGCCGGCGCCGATCGTGAGGCCCGTCCGGTTCGCGCCGGACGCGGTCCCGCTCAAGACGATCCGGCCGCCTGCCGTGACGGCTGAGGCCCTGCTGATCGCGAGCGAGCCGAGCGGCGTCGTGCCACCGACGGCCGCTGCGAAGTTGACCGGGCCGGCGGTAGCGGCGAGGGCGAGGTTGTGGGCGCCGTCCAGGGCGGCCTCGAAGTCGATCCGCGTGCCGCTGAGGGCGGTGGCCCCCACGAGCGAGACCGCCTCACGGAAGGTCTGCGAGCCAGACGTCGTGAGCGAGCCGCTGAGGGCCGTCGAGCCACCGCCGGTTGTGGCGAGGTCGCGGATGCCCGTGAAGCTGCTTCCCGGGATCGCGGTGACGCCGCTGAAGTCGAGGGTCAGGTCATGGCCGCCGCCGGCCACGCCGCCGCCGAAGGTCGGTGTGGTGCCGGTCAGCGTGGTGTTGGTGCCGAGCGTGACCAGCCCGCCGTAGTTCTGCGTGCCCGTCGTGGCGACCGAGGCGGCTGCGAGGGTCGTCGTGCCGGTCACCGAAAGGTTGGTGACGGTGGAGACGTTGCCGCCGATCACGGCGTTGCCGACGATGTCGAGCGCCTTGCCGCCGCCCGTCAGGGTCGAGCCGGTGGTGACGGTGGTGGCGGTGAGCGTGGCGTCGCCGAGGAGCGAGATCTCGTCGAGGTAGGTCTGGGTGCCCGTGGTGCTCACGGCCCCGTCGATCGTGGTGGTGCCGCCGCCCTGGGTCGTCAG
>CAMCPF010000386.1 GCA_945876515.1 Candidatus Kuenenia stuttgartensis | reverse complement strand
CAGGTCGAGCACGTTGGCGCCCGTCTCCCGGGTGATCTTGACGGCGATGTTCTTGGAGCCGAACCGCCGCACCACGCCCTGGGGCTTCTTGGTGCCGAGCCGCACCGTCGCCACGTCGCGGACGTAGACCGGCTTGCCGTCGCGGCGGGTGATGATCACCCCTTCCACCTGCTCGGGCGAGCGAAACTGGCCGAGCGTGCGCACGACATATCGCCGCTTGCCCTCCCAGACGTCGCCGCCGGACGTGTCCTGGTTTTGGTTGGCGAGCGCCGAGCGGAGGTCCTCGATCGTGAGGTTGCGGGCCGCCAGCAGCTGAGGATCGACGATCACCTGCAGCTCGTCGGCACGGCCTCCGACGAGGTCGGCCCCGGAAACGCCGTCCACCCGCTCGAGCCGGGTCTCGATCTCATTTTCGGCGAGCCGCTTGAGGGCCTCGACATCGACCACCGGCGGCTCGAGGCCGGCCAGTTCGGGATGGGCGGCCACCAGCTTCCGCAGCCGGTAGAGCGCCAGGTCGGCAGAACGGGCTGAGGCCACGCGGCCGATCGCAGCGGCGAGGGCGGGATGGTCGGCTTGGGCTCGCGCGAGCGTCGCCGCAGCGGGCGGGGCCTGCCCGAGGATCAGCCAGGCGACCGGCCGGTCGTCGGCCCCCGCCGTCTTGATGACGGGACGGTCGGCGTCGATCGGCCAATCACGCACCTGCTGCACGCGGGTGTTGACCTTGACGAGGGCCTGCGACATGTCCGTGCCGACGGCAAACTCCATCGCGATCGCGGCCGCGGAGTCGCTTGACTCGCTCGAAAGCTTCACGAGGCCCTCGACGCTCCGGAGCTGCTCCTCGAGCGGCTGCACGATCTCCTGCTCGATCTCCTGGGGGCTGGCGCCGAGCCAGCGGGCCTCGACCGTGATCGTGGGCACCTGCACCTCGGGTGTCAGTTGCACCGGCATGGTGACCACCGCGAGCGCCCCGAACAGGGCGACCAGCAGGACGCCGACGGCGGCCTTGACCGGATTGGCGACGCAGGCGGCGATCAGATTCATGGCTTGGCCCTTGCAGCCTGACCGCCGCGCTCGGCGTGCTTCACGACGCCGGAGGCTGAAACGCCACGGCGGTGCCGGGCCTGAGTCGCTCGTTGCCGCGAACCACGACGAGCTGGCCCGCCTCGACGCCCCCGCGGACCTCGACGTGGCCCTCCACCGCGGCCCCCAGGGAGACCTCGACGGGCCGGACGGTGCCGGTTTCCGCGGCCGCAGCCGTCCCGCCATCCACGACGTAGACGAAGGGCCGCGTCACACCGAGCACGACCGCGTCCTTCGGGACGACCGTAACCTTGCCGGTCTTCCCGACCGGCAGCCAGACCCGGGCGAGCATCCCCCCCTTGAGCATCGGCTCGTGATCCACGACGCGATTGTCGAGGGCCACCTCGACCGGGAAACTTCGGCTCAGCAGGTCGGCCTGGGGAACGACGCGGGCGACCGTGCCCACCCATGCCTGATCGGGAGCCGCGTCGAACTCGAGCCGCACCTCGGCTCCCGGCTTAAGAAACCGGACCGACATTTCGGGCACCTGCGCCACGACCTTCACCCGATCCAGTTCGGCGATCCGGGCCACGAGCCCGCCGCGAGAGACCCATTGGCCCTTCTCGGTGAACCGCTCCACGACCCAGCCGGCGAACGGCGAGCGGATGGTGTGCTTTGCCAACTGGTCGTCAATCCGCTCGACATCGGCCTCCTGGACCGCGACGGCGGCAGCCGCCTGGGCGACCTGCTCCTGCCGCGCGCCGGCCTCAGCCAGGGCGAGCGCCGCCTTCGCGCCTGCGAGCTGGGCCTCGGTCGCCTGGAGTTCGGTCTGGGCGTCCTGCACCTCATCCACGGTGCTGGTGCCACGCTCGGCGAGCCGGCCGAGCCGGGCCAGGCGACTCTTGGCGTAAGCCAGCCGCGCCTCGAAGCCGGCGGCCAACGCCCGCGCCTGATCGATCTCTTCGGGGCGGGAGCCGGCTCGCAGCTCGGCCAGCACCTGCCGCCGGCGTTCCAGCTCCGCAAGCGCACCTTGGCGTTCGATCTCGAGCAACCCGCGAAGCAGGCCGGCGATCGATTCCCCCTCGGCCACGTGCTGTCCATCGACGATGGGAAACTCGACCAGCCGGCCATCGACGGCACTGCCGACGTCGCTCGTGCGGGCCGGTAATACCGTCCCCACGAACGCCTGTCCGCTCGCCAGCTCCATGGTCGCCACCCGTCCTACCACGACCGGCACTGGGGGCTGGCCACGGATCTCGCCTGCAAGTGCGATCGCCAGCCCGGCAGCCGCCACCGCCCAGCGGCAGGCTGATCTGCAAAACGGTGTTTTTCCCGGCAGAATGCCCTGCCGAACCAGAATCGTTTCCATGCGTACGGTTATACCGTGCCTGCGGCAGCCCATCGGACTGCCCGTCGGCCAACCGCCCGGCCTTGCCATGAAAACGGCTTGTTTTTCAAGCCGCTTGACGGCGCGGCCACGAGCGGCTAACTTTCCGGGTCTCGGTTGCCGATGGATGTTGTCCCGGATTTGGGGCGATCAAGCGGCACTCGAATGCGGACCGGATGCGGCCCCCGCCGCTCCGGTTCGTTTGCGTTCATTGACAATTTGGTCGTGGTAATTGGCATCTTGAAAGAATGCCGACGAGGCGTGCGCAAGCACGTCTCTGAAGCGTTCTCCCAAGGCGATGAGCGAGAAAAAATCGTTGATCCTGGGTGTGGCGGGCTCGGACGGGAAACCGTGGCGAGTCTGATCCGAAATCCAGGGTAGCGCATTCGACTCGGAGGTCTCGAGGCTCGGTTCAACAATGAAACGGGTTCGCGAGCGTTCGATTCGGGTGGTCAAGCTACTAAGGGCGCATGGGGGATGTCTTGGCATCAGGAGGCTGTGAAGGGCGCGGAAGGCTGCGAAAAGCCTGGGGTAGCTGTCAAACAAGCGATGATCCCGGGATTCCCGAACTGACCGTCATTGAATCCATAGGTGACGGTGGCCAACGCGGCGAACTGAAACATCTCAGTAACCGCAGGAACAGAAAGAAAAATCGATTTCCTCAGTAGCGGCGAGCGAAAGGGAAACAGCCCAAACCGCGGTGGTTTCCACCGCGGGGTTGTAGGGCCCTCGAGGAGTTACAAACAACAGGTTAGCGGAACGATCTGGAAAGGTCGTCCACAGAGGGTGACAGGCCCGTACGCGAAAACCGAGTTGCTCCGTTGAGGGGGTACCCTGAGTAGGTCGAGTCACGTGAAACCTCGACTGAATCGACGGGGACCATCCCGTAAGGCTAAATACTCCCTGATGACCGATAGTGAACAAGTAGAGCGATCGAAAGATGAGAAGAACCCCTGCTAGGGGAGGAATGTGAACCTGAAACCAT
>CAMCPF010000385.1 GCA_945876515.1 Candidatus Kuenenia stuttgartensis | reverse complement strand
GGGACAGCCGCGATCGCGATCGGGTGGCTCTCGATCCGGATGATGCCATCGGCTCCCGCAGCAGGAAGCGGAAAGTGCAGGCAGCGGACGAGCCCCGGCCGCGGCTCCGCCTCGACGTCGGCCGCTTCGAACTCGACCAAGCTGTGGTTGCCCACCTTCTCGAAGCGGCGGGCGTACGCGGCCGGCGTGTTGCCGTCGGTGTGGCGGGTGAGCGTGGAAGGATCGAGCGGCACGAGCAGGAACCGGCCGTCGAGCACGACCGGTTCGCCGCGGCCTCCGCGGGCGGCGGGCGCGGCGGTCGTGAACCGCTCGACTTCGACGGCGACCGGCGCCGGCTCACCGGCCGGCAGCGCGAGCAGGAGCGACTTGACGAGCACCGCCGGACCACCGGACACGACCGGCCGCGAGTCGTGGCGGATCTCGACGCTCTCGGGTGCTCCGGGCGGATAGGCCCGACCCCCGCGGCGGCGATGCGTGATCCGGGTCGCAGCTCGATCCACGTCGGCCGCCGCCACCGCGTAGTCCGCGGCCGTGAGGAGCGTGCCGTCGGTCAGGCGAATCCCGAACTCGTCGCTCTCCACAGCCAACTCTCGGGCCGGATGGCCGCCGGCCGCCGGCTGCACGAGCGCCGTCGTCACCAGGCTGCCGTCCCGCCAGGCCAGCCGCCGCACGACGCCCGGGCCGGTGATCTCCACGGGCCCATCGGCCGCGGGAAGCGTGGCCGAGGCGGTGACGGCGACGGCGACGGCAAGAATGACGTGCAGGGATGGGAATCGCATGTGGGCACCTCTGGCAGACCGGCTGTTTTGACCGACCCAGCTTGGAGGATACCTCTCGCCCGGCCGTCGCTCAGGGGGTACCGCCGGCCGGGGCGAGCTCGGCGGCGATCGTCGCCGCCTTGTCGGCGAGCGAGGATCCCGGGCAGGCCTTGCCGATGCCCTGGGCCAGCGAGCGGATCTGGCCCTTGATGGCGGCCGGGATCACGGCCGCCTGCTCGGTGGTGACCGAGGCGTCGGCATCGACGCCCAGCTGCTCGCGGACATAGTCCCGCATCTGCTCGAGCTTGGCCAACTGCTGGCCGGCCTTCACCGTCGCCTGGAACTGCTTGTCTTTCTTCCACTCGCCGTTGAGTTTCGCCGCCTCGACGCCGATTTCACTGCCCTTGAACAGGACGGCGCACCGCTGCACGTTGTCGGCGGCCCGGGCAGGATCCGACTCCTTGCCCGACCGGGCCTCGTCGAGCAGCCGGCGGCCGTAGGCCTCGATCTTCTCGACCACGAACTTCGCCTCGTCGGCCGTCTCGGCATCGCCGCTCGACATCAGGCCGCGGGCCTTCTTCAGGACCGTGGCGAACTGCCGCTCATCCCGCAGCAGCGTGTTGAGCTCGGGCAGCTTGGCGAGCGTGCGGCCCTCGAGGATCGATCCGGGGGCCGCCTTGACGGCAGCCACAACGGCCTCCTGGGCGCTGAAAGGGGAGCCGCGGTAGACGCACTTGCCGGTGTGGTCGAAGAGCATGCAGTGGGGGATCCCCTGGAAATCCATGCCCCCCTCGACGCTCGCATTTTCGAGGATCGTGAACGTGACGCCGAGTTTCGCCACCTGCGGCTTGAGCTCCGCGGCCGAGCCCCCCTGGGCATGGGCGCCGATCACGACCAGCCCGTGGGTGCCGAGCGACTGATGAAGCTCCTCCAGCATCGGCATGCTGCGGATACAGGGGGGGCAGTTGAGCCCCCAGAACTCGAGCAGGACGACGCGATTGGCGAGCGTCTCGGGGGCGAGCATCGGCCCCGCCACGTGGGCTCCCGGCCGGATCCCGGCTGCCGTCACGTTCATGTTGAACTCGGCTGCCAGCAGCGGGCTCGTCAGCAGGGCGGCCCCGAGCAGGGCGGACGACCAGAGAGAGACACCAGCAGGCCGCATGGCAGGAGCACTCCGCGGGCAGGAAGGCGGTCGGGGGAGGAGCCCGGATGCTACCCGACCAGGGGAGGCGCCGCGAGGCGTCCTAGCCGTTGGCGTCGAGGCTCGGCAGCGGCCCGGTGCTGTCGCCGAACGACTCGGCTGTGACGCCCATCCGCTGGGCGATCGCGAGGTGAAGGTCGCACAGCGGCCGCTCACCGTCGTGCTTGAGATGCCGGCCACCCGCGAGCGTGCCGCCGCCACCGCCGGCCAGCAGGATCGGGAGGTTATCGGGGTCGTGGGCGTTGCCGTCGGACATGCTCGAGCCGCAGAAGAGCATCGTCGCATCGAGTAGGCTGCCCTCGCCCTCGGGGATCGCCGCGAGCCTGGTCGCGAGCCGGGCAAACTGCTCGACGTGCCAGCGGGTGATCCGCTTGTACTGCTCGATCTTCTCCTCCTTGCCCTCGTGGTGGGAGAGCTCGTGGTGGCCGCCGCTGACGCCGTCCAGGAAGGAGAAGTTTCGCCCCGAGACGTCGTTGGCGAACATGAACGTCGCCACCCGGGTGGAGTCGGTGCGAAAGGCGATCTCGATCATGTCGAGCATCAAGGCCACGTGCTCGGCGGGATCGGCGGGAATCCCGGCCGGCGGCGACGTGCCGAGCGCTGCCGGATCGGGAGGCGGCCGGTCGGCGGCGGCCGCGTGGTCGAGCCGCTGCTCGACCGCCCGCACCGCGTCGAGGAACTCCTCCATCTTGTGGCGGTCGTCGCGGGCGAGTTGGCGGCGGACATCACGGGCTTCCTCCAGCACGTGGTCGAGCAGGTTGCCCCGCAGCCGCCTCCGCCGCGGATCGGAGGGGCCGCCGCCGGCGAAGATCCGCTCCCAGACCAGCCGGGGATCGAGCTCGCGGGCGACCGGCCGGTTGGCCGACTCCCAGGAGATGTGGCCGCCATAGAGCCGGGTGAAGCCGACGTTGCTATCCACGCCGGAGACAACCGGCTCGGTGCTCAGTTCGAGCGAGGGCAGCGGCGTCTGGCCGCGGAGCGACTGCGCGATCAGCTGGTCCACCGACACGCCCCCCGACGAGAGCTCGGCGCCGGTCGTCTTCGTGACCGGCATCCCGGTGAGGAAGTTTGCCGTCTTGGCGTAGTGGCCGTCGCCTCGGCGGGAGTGCTTCTTGTCGAGCCCCGAGATCACGAGCACGCGGTCGCGGACCGGCGCCAAGGGCTCGAGCGCGAAGGGAAGCGTGAAGTCGGCGCCCGCGGCCTCGGGCACCCAGTGCTTCATCGGGGCGCCGTTGGGGAAGTAGAGGAAGGCGACCCGCCGCGGTGGTGCGCTCGCGGCGGCCCCTGCCACCCGGCCCTGCCACGAGGTGAGCCAGGGCAGCGACAGGGCCACGCCGGCGCCGCGGAGGAAGCCGCGCCGGGAGAGGGCCGCATCGACAGAGGGGAGGATTCGCATCGCGAGAGTGGGCGGGACTGGCTGGCGGCCGATCAGGGCCGAACCGTCTCGACTTCCATTTT
>CAMCPF010000384.1 GCA_945876515.1 Candidatus Kuenenia stuttgartensis | reverse complement strand
GTGTCGACGAACTCCTGGTTGGTCTCGATGTTGAGCCGGCGGTCGCCCAGCACGCCGGTGATCCGGTGGATGAGCCCGACGGAGTCGGGGCAGTCGACGAGGACGATCTGGCGAGGCATGCGGGTGGTCCGGGGATTGCTTACCAGGGGCGGAGCGACTCGGCCGTCCGTTCCCGCCTGGGCACCCAGGCGAGCACGACGTCCTCGACGGTGGTGCCCGTCTTGCGGGCCGGCACCTCGACCCGCTCGAGGGCCATCCGCTCCGGCGCGAACTCGAGCCGGATCCGCTCGATCTCGGAGTCGAGCTCGTCCTCGAGCAGGCGGCGCTTCTCCTCCAGGCTCGCGAGGCTTTCCTCGGCGTGGGCCACGTCGGCCTGTTGGCGGGCGGCGCGGCTGGCCGACCGCATCGAGGTGGCCGCCTTGCCGATCGTGGTGGAGCTGATCGTCTTGCGGCCGAACAGGGCCCCGATCACGGCGGAGCCGATCGAGACGTAGGTCTGCATCGACTGGTTCTGGGCCTCGGCCTTCTCCTTCTCCACCTTCTGCCGGGCCCGCTCCAGGCGGTCCTCGATCGAGGCGAGCTTCACGGTCTGGCGGGCGCGAACCCGCGCCATTTCGGCGTCGCGCCACTCGTGCACCCGCAGCGTGATCCGGCTGCGGAAGTCCCGCTCGTCCTCGCCGGGCCGCGAGACGGCGTCGATGGCCGGTGCCCGCCAGACCGTGAGGTTGGCCGTGCGGCCCAGCCAGCCCTTGAGCGACGTGGCGAGCGACGCATAGCCCCGAGGGCCGGCGAGCGCCGTAGGCAGCGGTGCGAACGAGCCGGGCCATGGAGACGGCTCGACCTCGGGCGGTTCGGCGAGCGTCTCGGCCCCTTCCCAGGCCGACTCGCCCAGAGAATCGCCCGCCCGCGCCAGGCAGATCGTCTCGCGATGCTCGTCGATGCCCGCGGTGGTGAGCGAGTAGCGGACGATCGCCCGCCCGAGCACGTGCGGCTCGTAGTGGACGCGGCCGTCAGGGGCATGCGGCCCGCTCGGCGCGAAGAACACCTCCCGCACGCCCGGCGGCAGGATGGGTCGCGGGCCGCCGGAGAACACCGTGCCGGCAGCCTCGGCCTCGGGCTTCGCCGGCGCCGCCGTGTCGGCGGCCGAGAGCCGGCGGATCTCCTCCTTGAGCAGCGGACCGCGGAGATATGACATCGTCCACCGCGTCTGGAAGAGCGTCTCCTCGTCGCCGTGGACGGAGTGCATCAGGAACCGCCGCTGCTCCAGACCCGAGAGCAAGCGGTCGAGGCGGGCCCGGTCAAACGAGCCGCCGGCCGTGACGGCCGCCCCCTCGAGGCCGTCGAGCACGCGGGCCTTGTCGCGGGCGGTCTGGAGCCGGCCCAGGAACCACAGGCCGGCGTTGGAGAGCCCCTTGTAGTCGAGGTCGACGGGGTTCTGCGTGGCGAGCACCACGCCCAGGCCGTAGGCGCGGGCCTGCTTCATGAGCGTCAGGATCGGCGTCTTGCTCGGCGGGTTGGCGACCGGCGGCACGTAGCCGAAGACCTCATCCATGAGGAACAAGGCCTTGAGCGAGGAGGTGCCGCCCTGGGTCCGCATCCAGGCGACCGTCTGGCCGGCCAAGAGCGTGACGAAGGCCATCCGCTGGGCCTCGGCGAGGTGCGCGATCGAGACCACGGCGACCCGCGGCTTGCCGGTGGGCGACCAGAGCAGGCGGCCGACGTCGAGCGGCTCCCCCTCGAGCCAGGCCTCGAAGCCGGGGGCGGCGGCTACGGTGTTGAGCCGCGTGGCGAGTTGGAAGCGGTCGCCGGCGGGATAGAAGTTTTCCAGGTCGAGGAAGCCCACGCGGTCGATCGGCGGCGTGGGGATCGTCCGCACGAGCGTGCCGAAATCGACCTTCTGGCCGCTCTTCCACAGGCTCTCGACGATCGTCGAGAGGAGCACGTGGTCGCGGCTCTTGCCCGGCTCGGCATCGATGCCCACGAGCGCGAGGATGCCCGACACGAGCGACTCGATCCGCTCGCGGCGGGCCTCGGGATCGGCGAGCACTTCCGGCGGCGGGGCGTCGAGGCTGCCGAGCATGGCCAAGGGCCGGCCGCTGCGGCTGCCCGGCGTGTAGACGGCGAACTCGGCCGCCTGGTGGAGCCGGCGAATGCGGTCCCCGGACTGCCCGGAGGCGGCGAGGCCGTCCGACCATTTCTGGGCCGTGCGGGCGGCGAGGTCTTCGAGCGAGATGTTTTCCCGGCGGGCTGCCTCGGGATCGACCCAGGGCAGGAAGTCGGCCGGGGCGAGATCGGGGAACGCCAGCAGGACGTTGGCCAGATCCCCCTTGGGGTCGATCACCAGCGTGGGGATGCCGTCGAGGGCGGCCTCCTCGATCAGGCCCACGAGCAGGCCGGTCTTGCCGCTGCCGGTCATGCCGACGCAGATCGCGTGGGTCGTGAACCGCCGCGCGTCCACGAGTAGGGGCGCGCCCGTGGAGCGGCCCGCGTCGTCGCAGGCGGTGCCCAGATAGAAGACACCGAGCCCCTCGACGGCCGCCGCGAGGTCGGCCTCTGCCCGCTGGCGGATGCTCTTTCGTCCGGTCGTCGCCTTGGCCATGTCGTGGGCCTCCCGCGTGAGCCGCCGCAGCCCCTGCGGACGGTCGCCACGATTCGACGCGGCGGCGGGGTTTCGTGCAAGCGGCTCGTCACCGCCGCCGGCGGTCGCGGCAGGGGGGCGGGGCGGCGAGCGTGATCACGAGCACCTCCTCGCCCGTGACCGGCGAAATGTCGTGGTGGAGCGTCACGGGAGAAGCCCCGGCGGCTTCGCCGACGAGTCGTTCGAGCAACTGGCGGCCGGCCAGGACGAGGTGGCTGCGGAGCTGCTTGAGCAGTTCCGCCCCCTTGCCGTTGCCCGCGCCGTTGCCGTCGATCAGCCGCTGTTCGGCGGCGGTGAGCACGCCCTCGAGGTGAACGAAGAGGCGGTTCTCGATCAGGTGGGCGTGGATCGTGCGGGGCCCGCGGCCCATGAACTCCTGCTGGAACCGCGACACGGCGTCGCAGACGGCCGCTTCGATCTCTCCCTGCGATTTTGCAGCCCGCATGGTCGTCTCCCCGCGGCCCCGGGCCGCCGCTCGAAGGCAGTTTCTCGACAAGCCGGCGCCGGCGGCGATGCCCCCATGCCGCCGGCGCCAAGCCCGCCGGAACGCCTCAAAACCCCTCCCGAGAGGGGTTTTGCTTCTACGGGAAATGTTCGGCAGATGCGGGCTCGCACCATGAGCGGATTTGCGGGCCGCACGTCCGGCGGGGTGTCCGGCGGGAGACCGGCCGCCCGCAGGCGAGAAACTCGCTTCGCCACCGAGTTGGGCGGGCACGCGACTGGCCGGGGGCGATGCGGCGCACCACCATCCATGCGACGTTCCTCTCAGAGGAAAAAGT
>CAMCPF010000383.1 GCA_945876515.1 Candidatus Kuenenia stuttgartensis | reverse complement strand
GCAGCCCCGACCTGCGACCCGTTGTGATGGGCTTCGGAGAGTTCTTGGAGAGTTCTTGGAAGCCCGTATTCCAGTTGACCCGTGGGGGCAGGCTTGCAGCCTGCCCATGCGCCGCTATTCCTTCACCTCTTCAAGCAGCCGCGAGATCGCGACGGCGATGTCGGTTTCGTCGCTCGGTCGGTAGCCGTTCCAGACCCGCCGAATCCGGGCGTCGGGACCGATCAGGTAGGTGGTGGGCAGCGAGGAGAGCCCCACCGATTCACTGAACATCATGCCGGCCAGGGCGTCGGAGAAGATCCATGCGGCGACGTCGAGTCGCTGGGCGGAAAGAAATCGGCCGGTCTCCCCGGCGAGGTCGCCGTCGTCACCGCCGGCACCGATCGAGACCGGGACGAACTGGAAGCGACCGTCGTCGGCGAGTCCCTGGGCGATCCGGACGAGGCCGGGGAGCTCGCGGCGGCAGGGGGGGCACCAGGTGCCCCAGAAGTTGAGCAGCGTCACCTTGTCGGCAAGCGGAGGCGGCCGGAGCGTCGGATCGCTCACGGATGTGATCGGCAGCCCACGCAGGGCCACGCCGACAGCCGGATGACTCGGGGGCTCACCGCAGCCGACGAGGGCCATCATTGTCAGGGCGACGACCAGCCCCGCGAGGCGGGACCCGGTCGGTAGGGAAGGTATCATCGCAGTCGGTTTCCTGACCTCACGAGCACTCCCCAAGTGTACGAAGTCGAGCAGAAATATCGGGTGGTCGATCCCGCCGCCCTCGAAGCCAGGCTCGTCACCCTGGCAGCCAGATTTCGTGAGCCGATCGACCAGGTCGATCGCTACTTTGCCCAGCCCTGCCGCGACTTCGCCCGCACCGACGAGGCGCTGCGGCTCCGGCGGGCGGGCGACCTCGTGGCGGTCACCTGGAAGGGGCCCCGGATCGATTCGGCCGTGAAGACCAGACGGGAACTCGAACTCGGCCTGGCCCAGGTGCCGCCCCTGCCCGGTGGTCCGCGAGGCGGCCAGGCCACCCTCGACCGCTGGAGTGAGCTGCTCGAGGCGCTCGGGTTTCGCATCGTGCAGGAGGTGGCGAAGCGGCGGCGGCCGGCGCGGGTTCCGTGGCAGGGCACTGAGGTCGAGGTCGCGCTCGACACCCTGGTGGGTCTGGGCGAGGTCCTCGAACTAGAGCTCCAGGCGTCGCCGGGCGAGCTGCCCCAGGCCGCGGCCTGCATCGAGAGCCTGGCTCGGGAGCTCGGCTGCACCGACTGCGAGCGGCGGAGCTACCTCGAGCTCGTCCTCGCCGGGAACCGCGCGCGGTAGCGGATGCGTCCCTCCTCGTATCATGCGGTTCCTGCAGAACCCGTCCTGCCCGCGACTCCATGACACCCGACCGCCTTGCGAGACCTTCGTCGCTCGATCCGCGTGCAGCCCGCGAGGCCCGTAACACGTTCTGGATCGTGGTCTACCAGGTGCTCGTGCGGGTGGGCTGGCTGTTCAAGACCGAGACGGTGATCATGCCGGCGGTGCTCGACGCCGTGGTCGATTCGGGCACGCTGCGGGGTTTGCTCCCGATCCTCAACCGGGGCGGCCAGAGCATCCCGCCACTCGTGTTTGCCGGGCCGCTGGCACGCATGCGCCGGAAGTGGCCGGCGGCGGTCGCGACCACGGCAGTGATGGCCGGATGCTTCGGAGCCTTGGCAGTCCTGTGGGGCCGGCTCGCTCCGACCCGGCCGGAACTTCTCGCCGGGGTGTTCCTCGTGCTCTACGGCAGCTTTGCGGCAGTGAACGGTCTCAACCAGTTGGTCCTGGCGACGCTCCAGGGAAAGCTGATCGCTGCCGGCAGCCGCGGCCGCGCGATGCTGATCAGCGTGTCGATCGGCAGCGTGGCCGCGATCACGGCGGCGGTGTGGTTTCTTGGACCCTGGCTCGCGGAGGCCGACGGCTTCCCCCGAATCTTCGCGGCGACGGCCTTCTTCTACCTGCTGGCCGCGGTCGTGCCGGCCTTGCTCGACGAGCCGGCCGACCTACCGCCGCCGACGGGCGGACCGGAGGCCGATCGGCCGGCCGGCTGGTTCGCCGGCCTCGGCGGCTGGCGGCAGACGCTCGTGGGCGATCCTCCGCTCGTGCGGCTGGCGGTCGTAGCGGCCTGCTTTTCCGCCGTGATCATGCTCTTCCCGCACTATCAGGCTTTTGCCCGCGACGTGCTCGGCACCGCGTCGCGGAGCCTCGTCACGTGGGTGATCGTGCAGAACGTCGCCACGGGAGCCGCGAGCCTCGTGGCGGGCCCGTCTGCCGACCGGCACGGTACGCGGATCGTGCTCGTCTGGCTGATGGCCCTCTCCGCGCTCACGCCGCTGATCGTCGTCGGCCTATCGCTCCTGCCGGATGGGCCGGCTGGCCGCTGGTTCTGGCTCGTCTACGCGCCGCTCGGCCTCAACCCGATCGCCCTGAAGGTTTTCGTCGGCTATGCGCTTGAACTTGCTCCCACGTCGGCCCAGCATCCCCGCTATGTCAGCATCGTGGGGGCCGCTCTGGCCGCCCCCTTCGTGCTGTCACCTCTGGTGGGTTTTGCCGTCGATGCGGTCGGGTTTCGGTCGGTGTTTCTCCTCGGAGCGGCGGTGATCGCGGCCGGGGCCGTCGTGGCGGCGGGGCTGCCCGAGCCCCGCTCGCCGTCGGAGGACGTCCGGCGGCCACCTGCCGAGGTATGATCACAGGATCGAATGCGAACCAATCGTGGAAGCCCCGGGAGAAGCTGTTCGATGCGGATGACGCCCAGGAACGTGGCTGGCTGGGGGCTCGGACTCGCGACGGCGTGGCTGGTCGTGGCTGCCGTGGCGGTGGCGGTGCCCGCGATGAAGATCGAGCCGATGTGTCCGGTCTCGGCCGAGCCGTGTGACCCCAAGGTGAGCCTCGACTTTCACGGTGGCCGAGTCTGGTTCTGCTGCAAGACCTGCAAGCAGGCGTTCGAGGCCGACCCGAGCCGCTCCACGCCGCTCGCCCACCAGCAGATGGTGCTCACCCGCCAGTTCATCCAGCGGGCCTGCCCGCTCGATGGCGCGGGCGTCGCGGCCGGAACCACGCTCGACCTCGGCGGAGTGGAGGTCGGCTTCTGTAGCGATGCCTGCCGGACCCGGATCAATCAGGCCGCGATCGACGATCAGACGAGGCTCGTCTTCGGGAACCTCGGGCGGGGCTTCGCCCCCGTCAAGCCGCTGGCGCCGAAGCGGCTGCCGCCGGAAAAACCCGCCGCCGGCCGCTGAAACCGGTCTAGGGGGCCGCGGCCCGACCTGAAATACTCCCGGCCGCGGCCCTCGATGCCGCCCCGGAGCTTTTTGATGCGGGTTTTTCTCTCGGCCGGCGAACCCTCGGGCGATCACCACGCCGCGGTGCTCGTGCGGGAGCTTCGCGCGCGGGATCCGAGCCTCGAGTTCGTCGGGCTCGGCGGGCCGCAG
>CAMCPF010000382.1 GCA_945876515.1 Candidatus Kuenenia stuttgartensis | reverse complement strand
GGCTGCGCTTGCCGCCAACGCCGGCTCCGGGGCACGGGCAACCCCGAGCAGTTCAACGTTGATGTGGCGGGTCAGCCCCTGGATCAGGAGGGGATGCCCATGCCAATCGAGCGGCGTAGGAAACCGAGCGCAGCACGGATTGCGGAGCGAGGTTTCCTCCGAGCTACCGAAGGGCAGGATGCCCGCAGGAAGCGTCCGGCGAGATGGCATGGGCAACCCCGAGCAGTCCAACGTGCGCGGAAGCAAGCATCGAGCACAGGACTCGTCTGGACGATCGTCGCGCGCCAGAAAGCGCACGAGCACGGCCGCCCGGAGGTGCGGCCGGCGGCCGGAGGGCCGCCAAGCCCGGTGGGGCCATGGATGGCCCGCCGGGCGCTCTATTCATTCACGTAGGTCTCGAGAAACCGGGCCAGGCGGTGGAAGTCGCAGCCCCGCTCGACGTAGCGGACGACCGTCACCAGCGTCTCAGGGTTCACGAGCTCCTCGAAGGGCACGTAGTTCAGGTCGAGCTGCCCCGACACGCTCACCATCACGCCGTTGAGGCCCCGCTCGGCCAGCGCCCGGTAGGCCCCCACGCCCAACTGGCTGCCCAGCATCACGTCGAAGGCGTGGGGCTTGGCGCACCGCGACTCGTAGCCGAGCTGCAGGCCCACCACCTTGCGGCTGCGGCCCGTCTGCTTCTTGAACTCGTCGGCCACGAGCTTGGCGAACATCTTGCCGAGCTGGACGTGCGAGATCGAGATGTGGCCATGGTCGTCGCGGGGGATGCCCGCCAGGGCCGAGGCAGGCAGATACTCGGCGAGCCCCTCGGCCAGCACGATCACGCCATACTGCTTGCCCTCCTGCTCCTCGCGGACCCGCATCGTCTTCACGATCCGGTCCACCACGAGTTCCACGTTCATCACCGGCTTGATCCGGGTGGTGCCGTCCGGGGCGGTGACCGTCTCCTCGCTGCGGTACTTGCCGTGGATGTCCTCCACGCTCATCACCAGGCTGGCCTCGCCGGCGATGGCGGCGCCGTAGGAGAGCCAGCCGGCGCTGCGGCCCATCGTCTCGCAGAGGAAGTAGCCACGGCTGGCCTCCGCGTCGTACAGCAGGTTGCGGATCTCGCCCCCGAGCGTGTCCACCGCCGTGAAGTAGCCGAAGGTGAAGTCGATCCCCATGTAGTCGTTGTCGATCGTCTTCGGCAGGTGCACGACCGGCCTCCGCGGGGCGTCGGCCGGCAGGCGATCCTGATACATCTTGAACTTGTTGGCCGTCTTGAGCGTGTCGTCGCCTCCGATCGAGATCAGCGCCTCCACGCCCAGGCTCCGGAGGCCGGCGTAGACGTTGGCCAGCGGCCGCGACCGCTCCGGGTCGTCGAGGTGGGCCGGCGACGAGACGTGCTTGCCGGGGTTGGTGCGGGCGGTGCCGAGCATGATGCCCTGGCCGCTGCGGGTGCGCTTGAGAAACTCGGGAGTGATCTTGATGTAGTCGCGGCCCGCCACCAGCGGCTGGGCCGGCGAGAAGTCGGCCAGCGACGAGTAGCCGTGCTTCATCCCGATCACCTCGGTGCCCTGCCGCATGAAGGAGGTGGCGGCGGTCGAGATCACCGCGGTGGCGCCGGGGGCCGGGCCGCCGGCGAACAGGATCGCGACCCGGCGGAAGTGGTGGGCGGGCTGGGGCGGACGAGAGAGAGACTCGCTCATGGAGAGCTCCTGGGTTCAGCCGCCGAGGGTTCAGCCGGCGAGCATTCGTTCGACGAAGGTGGTGTCGACCTGGGCGTCGTGGAAGGCGGTGTTGGCCAGCAACTCGAGGTGGAGCGGCACGGTGGTGGCGATTCCGGCCACGCGGAGTTCCTTGAGCGCCCGGACCATCGTGTCGATCGCGTCCTTGCGGGTCGGCTGGTGCACGATCAGCTTGCCTACGAGCGAGTCGTAGTGGGGGGGCACGACGTAGCCGGTCGTGGCGTGGGAATCCCAGCGGACGCCGAACCCACCCGGAGCGATGATCCGCTCGATCCGGCCGGGGTTGGGGCGGAAGTTGTGGGCAGGATCCTCGGCGTTGATCCGGCACTCGATCGCATGGCCGCGGGGCACGATCTGTTCCTGCTTGAGCGCGAGCTTCTCGCCGGCGGCCACGCGGATCTGAGCCTTCACCAGGTCGATGCCCGTCACCATCTCGCTCACGGGATGCTCGACCTGAATCCGGGCGTTGACCTCGATGAAGTAGAAGTTGTCTTCCTGGTCGACGATGAACTCGACCGTGCCGGCCGAGTAGTAGCCGGCCGTCTTGGCCAGCCGCACCGCGGCCGCCGCCATCGCCTCGCGGGTGGCCTGCGGGAGCCGGGGTGACGGGCTCTCCTCGATCAGCTTCTGGTGCCGGCGCTGGGTCGAGCAGTCGCGTTCCCAGAGGTGGAAGACCTGGCCGTGGGTGTCGGCGAGGATCTGGATCTCCACGTGCCGCGGCCGCTCGATGTATTTCTCGATGTAGATGCCGGGGTTGCCGAAGGCCGCCTGGGCCTCGGCCGAGGCCTGCTGCCAGGCCGTGGCGAGCGACAGGTCGTTGGCCGCCACCCGCATTCCCTTGCCGCCGCCGCCGGCCGTGGCCTTGAGCAGCACCGGGAAGCCGATCTCGCGGGCGATCTTGACCGCCTCCTGCTCGCTCGTGAGCAGCCCCTCGCTGCCGGGCACCGTGGGCACGCCCGCCTCGCGGGCCAGGGCCCGGGCGGAGTTCTTGTCGCCCAGCCGCTGCATCGCCTCCGGCGCCGGCCCGATGAAGCCGATGTCGCAGGAGCGGCAGACCTCGGCGAAGTGGGAGTTTTCCGAGAGGAAGCCGTAGCCGGGGTGGATCGCCTGCACGTTGCCGATCTCGGCCGCGCTGATCACGCGGTCGATCCGGAGATAGCTGTCGGCCGCCTTGGCCGGGCCGACGCAGATGGCCTCGTCGGCGAGTTCGAGGTAGGGGGCGTCGCGGTCGGCCTCGCTGTAGATCGCGACCGTCTCCACTCCGAGTTCGCGGCAGGCACGGATCACCCGGAGGGCGATCTCGCCTCGGTTAGCTATCAGGATCCGCTTGAACATGGGAACTCTGCCTGGGGGATTCCGGTCTGGATTCCGTCTGGGGCCCGGTCTCCGCGCCGGCCCGGGAACGCGAGCCGGGCCTGGGTCGCGTACCGGGCGACGCTCAGGCGTCGGGCTCGACCTTGATGAGCGGCTGGCCGAACTCGACCGGCGCGCCATTCTCGACGAGGATCGCCACGACCTGCCCGGAGACACCCGCGGGGATCTCGTTGAAGACCTTCATTGCCTCGATGATGCAGACGGTCTTCTCGGGACCGATCCGGTCGCCCACCTTCACGAACGCCGGCGAGTCGGGGCCCGAGGCCTTGTAGAAGGTGCCGACCATCGGACTCTTGATGACGAGCATCCGGGAATCGGCGGCCGGAGCCGCTGCGGC
>CAMCPF010000381.1 GCA_945876515.1 Candidatus Kuenenia stuttgartensis | reverse complement strand
GCCCGTCAGCAGGCGGTGGCAGACCTCCTCCGACATGTCTCCCCGGAGGACGCCGACGTAGCACTGCCAGTCGGCCTGCAGCCATTTGGCCTCGACCGCCACCGAGAGCGCGGCCGGCCCGATACCCACGAAGTACCGCTGCTCGAACTCCAGCACGGCAACCCGCGCCAGCATCGCCTCGATGATCTCCTTGACGCGCCGAAAGACGTGGGCCAGTTCGTCGTGGTCGTAGACGGGCAGTTCCTCCAGGCGGCGGTCGGCCTCAAAGATCGCCAACTGGCCCGCCACGCGACACAGCTCCGTGTACGCCGTGCGTGGGTGGATGCCGCGGGCGAAGGCGATCACCCGCAACACCGCCCGCGCCTCGTGGAGCTTGGACAGCATGAACAGTCGATCTAGATCGCCCGGCTCGGAGCTCGAGAATCCCACCTGCCGACTGACAACCTGGTCGGCGAGCACCTCGACCTTGCGGCCGATCAGGTCGTAGACCCCCCGCACCACGTCGCGACCCAACGGCGGCCACGCCTCCACTGACAACATCGGGGGAAAATAGTCGGGATCGATCTCGGGAGCCCCCTCACGGTTCCCAGCCTGGCGAATCTGGGCGATCGGCAGCAGTTCGAACCCGGAGAGATCCTCGGTGGAAAGCTTGAGGCGGACATTGAGCCGGCGGAACTCGACCTCCTGGTCGTTGCCCCCCGAGACCTCGTCCTGCATTGACTGGCGACTGGCGAGGGACCGGCTGCGATCAGCGGGGCCCGGCGGCGAGACGTTCGGGCCGCCGGCGTCGTAGCGAGGCACGGCCAGATAGACCCTCACGAACTCACTCGACTGGAGCGGGTCGTCGAGGGCGGCCGACAGCTTCGCGACCTCGGCCGACGCCGCGGCCAGGCTCACCCGCTCCGGCTCTTCACCCGCCTCGAGCCACACGAGGGTTCCGTCACGGAGGCGGGCCTGGCACGTCCGCAGTTCGAGCTGACGGTTCGCCAGCGCCACCGGATCGATCTCCAATCGCACGATCCCGTAGCAGCACGGATCGTCGGCCACCGTCGAGAGGGCCAGCCGCTCCGCCGAGTGCCGGTCGGCGGCCTGAAAATGGTGCGGCCGGAGGAACATTCCCTCCGACCAGTTCACGGGGAGATGCCGCATGGATGCTTTCCGAATCGCGACGACAGCGACCGCTGACGGACGGACCAATCCGCCCCGACAGGCGACCTCGCGGCCGCGGCAGGAACGCGTCCCAAGGCGGCCGTAATGAATCCGGAATCGTACCCCGGCAGGCTCTTTCGGTAAACTGCGGCATCCCGCGTACGTTCGTCATGACAGAGCCGACCCCCACCAACGCCGACCCACCGGCAGCAGCCGACGAGGCCGTCCGTCAGCGGCAGGACCGCTGGCGCGCGGGCACCAATGCCACCCGCCAACCGACGCCCCACAGGGTGGCGACGGGCGCCGCCCTCGCCCTCACCGCCCTGGCGGCGATCGTGCTGTCGACGGCGTTGATCGTAGCTCCCCTCTTCTCCTGGCAGACCGCCGCCATCGCACTGGTGGTGGACGACTATTCGCTGGGGGTGTTGCGGACGGTCCCCTTCGCCCAGGAAGACACGGCGGCACTCGCGACGTCGCTGTCCGGCCGCGTGGCACCGTCTCTCTCGGGCTCCCTGATGCAGATCAAGGGCTTCGATACCGTCGAAGCGATGCGGGACCGGCTCCACGGCTTGTTCGTCAACCTGCCCCTTCGCGGGCGGGACTCGATGATTGCCTACGTCCGCGGCCAGTGCCTCGTGCCCCCGCCGCTGCTCGACGCCGACGGAAACGAGCGGCCCGATCCGCTCGGGGGCCATGCCTGCCTCGTCGCGACCGACGCGACCCTGCGGGGGGAGGGGCTTCGCGAGATGGTGCCCTGCCGCGACATCGTGGAGTCGATCGGCTCCGCGGCGAGCCTGACGACGCTGGTGGCGATGGATCTCGGCGACCTCCGTTGGGATCCGCGAATCGGCGTCCTCTGCAGCCTCGTGCCCAGGCAACTCGACCAGGATTTCAAGGCCCCACCGCTCCGGGCCAACGGCCAAAACTGGTTGCTCGCATCCCACGACACCCTCCAGTATTCCGGCGCCAGCGGCACCGCACGACGCACCTTCTTCGCCGCCGCTCTGGAGCAGGGCCTCGCCGGGGCAGCCGACGAGGCCCCCTGGGGCGATGGGGATCGCGTCGTCGAGTTGCACGAACTGGCACCATTCGTCGCGGCATGGACCTTCGAGTGGTCGCGACGGTCGAGTGGCGGCCGCGTCGTCCAACGGCCGGCCGTCTGGAAACTCGGAGTGGGGCGGGTCGCGCTCAGTGACATCCCCCGCGACATCCGCCTGGTCCGCGTGACTCCGACAAGCGGCATCAGCAGTCTCGCAGCGCTGCGGCGAATGCTTCCCGGATCGTCGCCAGAGACGCCGGAGACGCCGGTCGCACCAGCGCCGGCCCCGGCCGCCCCGGCGCCACCGAGCGCGTCGCCAGCATCGCCGACGGCGACGGGCGCCGCGACGGATGGTCAGCCCGCAGTCGTCACGGCGCCCTCCGCAGGCATGCCCGACGGGCCCGCCTCCGATGCCGCAGCCACGCCTGGCGCCGGCGCCACCGCGGCCCCCAAGCCGCCCGAGCCAGTCGCCGCGCCGGCTGTGTCGGCGGACAAGGCGGCAACTGCCCCGCAGCCCACCGGTGCCGCGGCCACCGCGCCTCCATCTGCCACCGCGGCGGGCGATCAGCCGCAGCCCCCTGCGGCAGACTCCCCTGCCCCGAGCGCCCCGGCCCCGAGCGCCCCGGCCCCAACCGCCCCGGCCGCCGCTGCCTCGTCACAGGCGAAGACACCCGCTGTCGCGCGGCCTGGCCCCGTCCCAGACGATCCGTGGGATCTGCTCCAGATCATGAGCTCTCGGATGGGCCCGCCCCCCGCCGCGACGCCGCAGCCTTCCGTGATCGACTTCGCGCCGCATCTCTGGAAGCAGGCGGGTTCCTTCGTCGCCGCCGCGACCACGGAAGCGGCCCTGGGCGGCCCCCGCGCCGAACGCGGTCGGGCGGCCCTGCAGCGATTCAAGGCCGCGATGATCGCCGGGGACGTCGCGTCATCCTCCAGACAGATCGGCCTCGCAGACTCGCCGCCGGCCGAGGCGCTCGTGGACGCCAGCCGGGCCGCCCGCGCTGCCGCCATTCCACAGGCATGGGCCGCGCTCCCGAAGCCATTGCAGGTCGCCGTGGCCGCCCGGAATGACGCCGTCGAACTCGCGTGGAGCATGCTCGACGTCATCGGGCAGCTCTGCGGGGGCGCCGGTACCCAGTTCATCGACCCGGTCTTGATCGACGAGTTCCTCGACAGCATCGCCCGGTTGAGCGTTGCGATCGATGAGGTGCACTCGCTTCCGTCGACCGAGCGGGACGCCACCGATCTCGAC
>CAMCPF010000380.1 GCA_945876515.1 Candidatus Kuenenia stuttgartensis | reverse complement strand
GAGGTGATCCCGGGCGGCAAGACGTTTCGCTGGCGGGGCCGGTATCTCCCGAACATGAACGACCGCGAGACGCTCGAGGTGCATTTGAACGTGTTCGCGGAGTTCAAGCCCAAGCTGAACGGCGGGCATCGCGAGAGCAAGTTCGTGTTTCTGGGCAACGCCTCGCCGGTCACGCAGCTTTCGGTGCTCGATCAGGTGCCGGAGGCGAGCCTCACCGTCGCTGACACGATGGACCTCTGGATCAACATCCAGCGGGACGAGCTCGGGGCGCTGCTCAAGCGGGTGGACGGGCTGGTCTTGAACGACGCCGAGGCCAAGCTGCTCGCCGAGGACGAGAACCTCGTCCGGGCCGGGCACGCCGTACGGAAGATGGGCCCCAAGTTTGTCGTGATCAAGAAGGGCGAGCACGGGGCGATGTTCTTCAGCGAGCACGAGATGTATGTCATGCCCGCCTACCCGACGCCGCAGGTGCTCGACCCGACCGGGGCCGGCGACAGCTTCGCCGGGGGGATGATGGGCCACCTGGCCGCCCTGGGCCGGTTCGACCCCCAGGCCCTCAAGGAGGCCCTCGCCTACGGCGTGATCACGGCGAGCTACACGGTGGAGGATTTCAGCCTCGACCGGCTGGCGGGGATCGAGCGGGCCGACCTCGATCGCCGGATCGCCGAATACCGCAAAATGCTCATGTTTTGAGCCTGTACGGGCGTGCAGAAAATCTGCTTGCCCACCCGGCTCGGCGCCGATACTATACCCAGGTTCAGTATTCGGTTTCGCGTCAAGTCGCTCGATTCATGGTGGCGAAGCAACCACCCCGACGACGTGCCGGGACCGCTGGGAGGCAGTCGCCATGGTGACGGCAACGGCAGGAGTGAACGGACGGATGGCCAAGGACAAGAAGAAGGGTGCCGAGGGCAAGGGCAAGCGCGGGAGTGGCGGGGCGGATCCGCTGGGCTTCCTGCAGCAGAACTCCGAGCTGCGGCACACCCTTGCCCAGATCGAGAAGGCGTTCGGCGAGGGTTCGATCATGCCCCTGGGGGCGGAACGACAGGCTCCCATCGAGGGCATCTCCTCGGGCAGCCTGTCGGTCGATTTGGCGCTCGGCGGGAAGGGCTTCCCCCGGGGGCGGATCATCGAGGTCTTCGGGCCCGAGTCGAGCGGCAAGACAACGATCGCCCTCCACTCCGTGGCCGCGGCCCAGCGGGCCGGCGGAATCGCCGCCTTCGTCGATGCCGAGCATGCCCTCGACCCGAGCTGGGCCAAAAAGCTCGGCATCTCGCTCGAGCAGCTGCTCGTCAGCCAGCCGACCAGCGGCGAGGAGGCGCTCCAGATCGTGGAGATGCTCGTGAAGAGCAACGCTGTGGACATCATCGTGGTTGACTCCGTGGCGGCGCTCGTGCCGCAGAAGGAGCTCGACGGCGAGATGGGTGACTCGATGGTGGGCGTGCAGGCCCGGCTGATGAGCCAGGCGATGCGGAAGCTCACCGGGGCGATTTTCAAGAGCAAGACGACCGTGATCTTCATCAATCAGCTGCGGGAGAAGATCGGCGTGATGTTCGGCAGCCCCGAGACGACCCCGGGCGGCAAGGCGCTCAAGTTCTATGCCTCGTGCCGGGTGGACGTCCGCCGGATCGGCACCCTCAAGGACGGCGAGGAGGTGGTCGGCCAGCGGGTGAAGGTGAAGATCGTCAAGAACAAGGTGGCCCCGCCGTTTCGGGTGGCCGAGTTCGACATGATGCACGCCGACGGGATCAGCACCGAAGGCGACATCCTTGACCTGGCGATGGCGGCCAAGCTTGTGGACAAGACGGGCACCTGGCTCCGTTACGGCGAGACCCACCTCGGCCAGGGCCGCGAGCGGGCTCGCCAGTTCCTCAAGGACAATCCGGCCGTTGCCGACGAGCTCCGCGAAAAGATCCTGGCCGCCAAGGAGGCGGTGGTCGTGGTGGACAAGGCGGCCGACGACAAGGAAGACCACGACGAGAGCGATCCCGCCGAGGAATGATGCAGGCGGGCTCGCTTCAAGGCTGCAGGGGTGGCGGGCTTTACGGCTGCAGGGGCATCCCTGCCCCCTGCCGCCTTGCCGGGCCGCCGCCCGGCGGCCGCACCTCCGGGCGGCCGTGTTCGTGCGCGTCGTGGCTATCGGCGTTCCGTTCAGCGCATCAATGGACTGCTCGGGGTTGCCCGTGCCAATCGAGCGGCGTTGATAGCGAGCGCAGGCAGGATGCCGGAGCGAGCTAGCATCGAGCGACCGGAGGGCAGGATGCCCGGAGGGAGCGTCCGGCGAGAGGGCATGGGCAACGCCGAGCCTGCGCACCTTGGGGCCGCGCGCCGGCGGCGGGTATAGTCCCGGCTCTCACGACCCGCCCCCAGGAGCCACCGCCCGAGATGAAGGCCGACGAACTTCGCGAAGCCTACCTCGCCTTTTTCGAGTCGAAGGGCTGCGTCCGCCGGCCGAGCGATGTGCTCGTGCCCCGCTGGGACCCGTCGGTGCTGTTCACGCCGGCGGGCATGAACCAGTTCAAGGACCACTTCCTGGGCAAGTGCAAGCTCGAGTTCACCCGGGCGACCACCTGCCAGAAGTGCCTGCGGACGGGCGACATCGACAACGTGGGCCGCACCCCGCGGCACCACACGTTTTTCGAGATGCTCGGCAACTTTTCGTTTGGCGACTACTTCAAGCGGGAAGCGATCCACTGGGCCTGGGAGTTTCTCACGGCCAAGAACTGGCTCGGCATCTCCCCCGAGAAGCTTTCCGTCACGGTCTACCAGGACGATGACGAGGCCTACCGGATCTGGGCCGACGAGATCGGCTTGCCTGGGGCGAAGATCACGCGGATGGGCGAAGACGACAACTTCTGGCCCGCCTCGGCCCCCTCGCAGGGGCCCGACGGCGTGTGCGGGCCGTGCAGCGAGCTCTTCTACCGGATGCCCGACGGCAGCGACGTGGAGATCTGGAACCTCGTGTTCACGCAGTTCAACCGCCAGGGGTCGCCGCCCGACAACCTCTCCCCGCTGCCCAGCCGCAACATCGACACGGGGATGGGCCTGGAGCGGACCTGTGCGATGCTCCAGGGCGTGGACAGCAACTTCCACATCGACATCCTCCGGCCGCTGGTCGAGGCGGTGGCCGAGGTCTGCGGTCGGAAGTATGAGCCGGCGACCGACGACGGCCGCCGGATGCGGCGGATCGCCGACCACGTCCGGGCCTGCACCTTCGCGATCCACGAGAACGTGCTGCCGGGCAACAACGAGGAGAAATATGTCGTCAAGCGGCTCCTGCGGCGGGCCGTGCTCGACGGCCGGCAGATGGGAATGCAGGAGTCCTTTCTCCATCGGCTGCCGCCGGTCGTGGCGGAGCTGATGCGGCATCCCTATCCCGAACTGGCCGACACCACGGGCCACGTCGCGACTGTGATTGAGCGGGAGGAGGAGTCGTTTCTCGCCACGATCGACGGCGGCCTCGAGCGGAT
>CAMCPF010000379.1 GCA_945876515.1 Candidatus Kuenenia stuttgartensis | reverse complement strand
CGCGAGCCCCGATCGCGTCGCGATCCCCAGGTTCACCGCAGCGTCGCCACGGATCTCGTCGGGCCGGCAGGCGAGCAGGAGCCGCACGGTGTGCCCCGCCAGATCCACGTGGCGGGCGATGACAAAGCCGTCGCCCCCGTTGTTGCCCTTGCCGCACGCGATCACGACCGGCCCGTCGATGCCGAGCGATTCGAGCAGCCGGGCCGCCCCCGCGCCCGCGTTCTCCATCAGTACCACGCCCGGCAGGCCGTAGTCCTCGATCGCGAGGCGATCGACCTCCCGCACCTCGGCTCGAGACAGCGGGCGGAGGCCCTTCGCTCCGCCTGCAACCGGTTCCAGCGAGTCGGCCATGGAGTCACCGCTGCTCCGGGGTGTCGAGTTCGGTTCGCAGCCACGGCAGGATCCGCTCGGCCCAGAGCTCGCCGTGCCGCCGCAGGCCGGGCCCGCTGAAGTGCACCCCGCGGCCGCCGCCTTCCCGCCAGTCGCCGTCGAGCGAGTCACTGTCGGGGCCCTGGAGAGCGAGGCCGTCGCTCCAGGTCTGCGCCTGCGCCGCCCGGATGTCGGGCGAGCCCGGGTCCTCCGGGCCGTGGTAGCTCACCTGGGCGACAAACCAGGGGGGCCGCCAGCCGATCGCGTCGGCGGAGTCCCGGATCAGGATCTCCAGCAGCTCGCGGTAGGTGTCGCCCGGCAGCGTACAGGCGGCGTTGGCCTGGTTGGCGTCGCTCTCGCCCTGGTGCCAGAGCACGGCCCGAAAGCCACGAGGGCCCACGGACTTCATCCGCTCGCAGAGCATCGCGAAGGCCCGCCCGTCGCTCGCGAACCGGCCGTCGGGCAGCTGGCGCACGCGGCCGCGCAGCGTGGGCGGCTGGATGAAGCCGGTTCCCGCGGGCATCCATTCGCGGATGCTCGTCGCGCCGATCCCGCAGCAGATGAAGCCCACCGGCACGTCGCAGGCCTCGACCAGCGCGTCACCGAGCGGCGGCACGAAGCTGCCGCCCCCGCCGCTGGCCCCGGGCTGCGGGTCGTCGGCCAGCCGCCAGCCCTTGCCATCCTGCACGGCCACGCGGCCCGACCGCGGCTTCTGCCGCTCCTCGCCGTGATTGGCCGAGTTGGACTGGCCGGCCACGACGAAGACCTCGCCGATGCCGACATTCGGCACCACGGCCGTGCCCAGCGGCTCGCTACCGCGGACCACGCGCACCTCGAGCGGATGCCAGCCGCCGGCGGCCACGTCCAGCGAGCCGCTGAAGGAACCGTCGGCTGCGACTGCCCAGCCTCCACGCCAGGCCGCGTCGGGCGTCACGACGAACCGGGCCTCCACCGTCGCTCCGCGTGCATCGTCATCCCGCACCCGACCCGCGACGCGGAGCGTGCCGGCCGCTTGGCTGCTGCGCTGCACCACCTGGTGATCCACCGGCGTCGCGATCTCGATCTCCGCGGCCGGGCAGGCGCCGGCCACGATCCCGCCGATCACCAGGGCCCACAGCCAGGCCGGCGCCCCGCCCGCCGCCCGGCAGCGGTCGCTGCACCACTTGACGGCCTCCCAGCAGCGGGCCCACTTTCGCCGCCACTCGAAGGGGCGGCCGCAGGCCGGGCAGATCTTCGTCGGCTTGGGGCCACGGCGGCTGCCGCGGGCGGCGGTTTCGGCGGCGGGTTGTCGGCGACGCGGCATGACCGAGTATCATGCCGCACCCGCCGGCCGGTCGTCGAACGGCCGCCGGCGCAAACCATCCGCCGCGGAGATTGACAGCCAGCATGAGCGTCAAGCCACTCGAAAACGTCGTGATCATCGGCAGCGGTCCGGCCGGCTGGTCGGCGGCCACCTACGCCGCCCGGGCCCAGCTCGAGCCGCTCGTGTTCGAGGGGGCGATCAGCGAGAAGAACCGGATGGCCGGCACGCTGCCGCTCGGCCAGCTGGCCCTCACGAGCGAGGTTGAGAACTACGCCGGCTTCCCCGCGGGCGACCTCGGCGCGTTCCTCGCTTCGGCCCTCCCCGAGGCGCGGCGGATGATGATGCCGCCGCACGAAGGGCACGGGGTCACGGGGCCCGAGCTGATGGAGCTGATGCGGCAGCAGGCGGCCAACTTCGGCACCCGGATCGTGACCGACGACATCACGAAGGTCGACTTCTCGAGTCGCCCCTTCAAGTTGTTTCCGGCGGAGGGGGGCGTGGTGCAGGCCAAGTGCGTGATCGTGGCTACCGGCGCGAGCGCCAACTGGCTCGGTCTGCCGAGCGAGGAGCGGTTCAAGAACCGGGGCGTGAGTGCCTGCGCCGTCTGCGACGGGGCCCTGCCGCGGTTTCGCAACAAGCCGCTGGTGGTGGTGGGCGGCGGCGACTCGGCCGTCGAGGAGGTGACCTACCTGACCAAGTTCGCGAGTACGGTCCACCTCGTGCACCGGCGGAACGCGCTGCGGGCCTCGAAGATCATGGCCCAGCGGGCCTTCGACAATCCCAAGATCAAGATCCACTTCGACAGCGGGCTCGCCGAGGTGCTCGGCGACGACACGGCCGGCGTGACGGGCGTGCGGCTGGAGAGCACCACGGGCGGCCCCGACACGACGCTCGACGTCACCGGCGTGTTCCTGGCGATCGGCCACACGCCCAACACGGCGTTTCTCGACGGCCAACTGAAGCTCACGGAGAAGAAGTACGTCGTCTGGACACAGCACTTCCGCACCGCCACGAGCGTGGAGGGGGTGTTTGCGGCGGGCGACGTGGCCGACGACTATTACCGGCAGGCGATCTCGGCCGCGGGCACCGGCTGCATGTCGGCGCTCGACGCCGAGCGCTGGCTGGCGCACTGACGACGGGAGGCATGGGAGACACGGGCGTCCTGGTGGGCCGGGGTTGCCGATGTCTTCCTGCTGGATCGCCGCAGATTGGAGGGGTTGCCCGTGCCAATCGAGCGGCGTTGATAGCGAGCGCAGGCAGGATGCCGAAGCGAGCTAGCATCGAGCGACCGGAGGCCAGGGATGGTCGCAGGGAGCGTCCGGCGAGATGGCACGGGCAACCCCGGCCCCACCGGGCGTGACCCACAGCAGACCTCGCTGAGACCCCATGCCTTCCTCCACCGCCGACCTCCGTTCCACCGGCGACTGGCCCGCCGGCCGGGTGCTCGTGATCGCGGCCACGTTCAACGAGCGCGACAACCTGCCGGCGCTCGTGGCAGGCGTGCTTGGGGCCGATCCCGGGCTGCAGCTGCTCGTGGTCGATGACGATTCGCCCGACGGCACCGGCACCGCGGCGCTGGCCCTCGCGACCACGGAGCCCCGCGTGCACGTGCTCGTCCGCGCTGGCCGACGCGGGCTGGGCACGGCGATCATGGAGGGGCTGCGGCTGGCCCGCGATCGCGGCTTCGCGGCGGCCGTGAACATCGACGCCGACGCGAGCCACGACCCGGCCGACATTCCCCGGCTCCTGGCGGCGCTCGATCCCGTGGGCGGCCCGCCGGCCGACGTCGTCGTGGGCTCACGGCGCGTGC